>NZ_JAALEA010000158.1 GCF_014145145.1 Dietzia cercidiphylli | reverse complement strand
GGTGCCTGACCCCGACGCCGGCGCCGACCCCCCCCGGATGAGGTGGCTCCGCCCCCCGATAGGGGTGGTGTCACCACCGCGTTTGCCTCCGTCGGCCCCCCGGGGCGGATTGGCCTCGGCAAACCCTTGTGTCCCGTGTCACACTTCTCCAGTCCTAGTCTGTGAGGCGCATCACTACAGAGGTGTGGCTCGAGAGAACTGAAACGGAGGACCTCCGTGTCCCAGCCAGCTGATCCCCCGGTGGGAGGATCGTCACGACGCAGCCCGGAAGCGGCTGACTTCGAGGCGATGCACTCCAGCCCGGAATTCCAGGAGTTGCGCAGCAAGTTCAGGGCCTTCGTCTTCCCCATGACGATCGCCTTCCTCGTCTGGTACTTCCTGTACGTGCTACTGGCGGTCTACGCGACCGACTTCATGGCGACCAGGGTCTTCGGGAACATCACCTGGGGGCTGATCATCGGTCTGGCGCAGTTCGTCACCACGTTCCTCATCACGTTCCTGTACATCCGGTTCGCCAACCGGGTGATCGACCCCCGCGCGGAAGCGATCCGCCACGAGCTGGAAAGTGAGGTGGCCTGATGGGCGACTGGCTGATCAACATCCGTGAGCTCACCCCGGGGGAGCAGGTCGGCTCCACTCTGCTCAACATGGTCGTGTTCGGCATCTTCATCGTCGTCACCATGACGCTGGTGCTGCGGGCGTCCAAGTCGACCAAGTCGACCAAGGACTTCTACACCGGTGGCTCCACCTTCACGGGGCCTCAGAACGGGTTCGCGATCGCCGGCGACTACCTCTCGGCGGCCTCGTTCCTGGGCATCGCCGGTGCCATCGCCATCAACGGTTACGACGGCTTCCTCTACTCCATCGGCTTCCTGGTGGCGTGGCTGGTGGCGTTGATGCTCGTCGCCGAGCTGATGCGGAACACCGGTCGGTTCACCATGGCCGACGTGCTGAGCTTCCGTCTCAACCAGCGGCCCGTCCGCATGGCCGCCGCCCTGGCGACTCTCGCGGTCTGCCTGTTCTACCTCATCGCCCAGATGGCGGGCGCCGGCGGTCTGGTCGCCCTGCTGCTCAACATCAACGATTCCACCGGCCAGGCGATCGTCGTCGCGGCCGTCGGGATCCTGATGATCGTCTACGTGCTGGTCGGTGGCATGAAGGGCACCACGTACGTGCAGATGGTCAAGGCCGTGCTGCTCGTGGGTGGCGTGCTGATCATGTGTCTGTTCGTCCTGGTGGCGGCGCGGGGCAACTTCTCGGCACTCCTCGGCGAGGCCGTCGCCAACTCGGGTAAGGACCTCCTCAGCCCGGGTCTGCAGTACGGCGCCACCGAGACCAGCAAGCTCGACTTCATCTCCCTGTCGATCGCCCTGGTCTTCGGTACCGCCGGCCTGCCCCACGTGCTGATGCGCTTCTACACGGTCCCCACCGCCAAGGAGGCCCGTCGCTCGGTCACCTGGGCGATCGCGCTCATCGGGTCCTTCTACCTGTTCACCCTGGTCCTCGGCTTCGGTGCCGCGGCGATGGTGGGATCGGACGTCATCGAGGCGGCGCCGGGTGGCGTGAACTCGGCGGCCCCGTTGCTGGCCTTCGCGCTGGGTGGGGAGATATTCCTCGGCATCATCTCGGCGGTGGCCTTCGCGACGATCCTCGCGGTGGTCGCGGGCCTGGCGATCACCGCCTCGGCGTCGTTCGCCCACGACATCTACAACGGTGTGATCAAGCACGGCAAGGCCACGGAGAAGGCCCAGCTGCGCGTGTCCCGGATCACCGTCGTGGTGATCGGTGTCGCGTCCATCATCATGGGCATCGGCGCCATGGGGCAGAACATCGCGTTCCTCGTCGCCCTCGCCTTCGCCATCGCGGCGTCGGCGAACCTGCCGACCATCCTCTACTCGCTGTTCTGGAAGCGCTTCAACACCACCGGTGCGCTGTTCTCCATGTACGGCGGCCTGATCAGCACACTCGTGCTGATCGCGCTCTCGCCCGCGGTCTCGGGTGGCCCGAAGTCGATGATCACCAGTGTCGACTTCTCGCTGTTCCCCCTGTCCAACCCGGGCATCGTGTCGATTCCGCTGGCGTTCCTGCTCGGCATCATCGGCACGTTCCTCGGGAAGAAGGACGAGTTCCCGCAGAAGCGGGTGGAGATGGAGGTCCGCTCCCTCACCGGCGTCGGTGTGGAGAAGACCATCAACCACTGACCCGGCCCACCCGGGCGGAACCGATCCCGACCCGCCCGACCGCGAGACGCGGTCGGGCGGGTCGCGTCGTCGTCCCGGTGCGCCCCGGGGGTCGAACCCCGACCGACGGGAAGTCGGTGGACAAAGGGACTACCCTCGGTGACCACCACACCGATTCGGAGGCGGTCAGAACAGATGTATCCCGGACAGGACGACCAGACGCGGCGCATGGGGCAACCCGACTCGCGCGCGTATTCGCAGATGGGCGGAGACCCAGGGTACGACGAGCCCTACTCGAACGAGGCCGCTTATCAGGAGCGCCGTGAACCCCGCGGTCCCGCGATCGACGTGGGCAAGTTCCTCGGCAGCGTCGCGGCCACGGCACTCGTGGCGGCGATCGCCGGGTGGCTGATCGCCTGGGTGGTGGAGGCGGCGTTCGGCCGCTTCGGCCACCAGTGGGCGAACGGCGGCAACACCCCCACCATGTACGCGGTCTACGGGGCGGTGGCCGCGATCCTGGCCGGGCTCCTCTGGTACCTGCTGCTGGTGGGTACGGCGAACCCGCAGCAGTTCTTCTCGTGGACCGTGGGATTGCTGATCATCGCGGCGGTGGCGCTCCCGCTGCTGGTGACGGTGCCGTTCCTCGACGGGTTGGCCGCGGCGATAGTCCATCTGTTCATCGGCCTGCCGATCCTCGCGTTGACAGGGGCGTTCGCCGCGACCCTGCGACGCTGATCCCCGTGACGCACCCGAGCCCGCTGATGATCCATCAGCGGGCTCGGGTGCGTCCGGCCGGTCGGGCGGCCTACCCGTGACTCAGGCCGCGTGCCTGCAGGTCGGGCAGGAGCAGTCGTCGCACACGCAGTTCGCGCACTCGTGGCGCTCCCCGCAGTTGTCGCACGAGCACACGTTGTGGTTACAGGTCTCGCAGGTGCAGTCGGTACAGGTGCACACCGCGCAACTGTCGGTGCAGTTGTCGCACGAGCAGGTGGTGCACTCGTCGTAGTGGCCGTCGTGCTCGCGGTGCAGGTGACCGTCGTGCAGGTAGTCGACGTGATCCTCGTGGACCACGGCCTCGTGACCGCAGCCGGGTCCGTGGGTGTGCGAGTGGGGCTCGGCGTTGGGGTGGTCGGTCACGGTCATCGGTGTCGCTCCTGGTCGTCGCCGGCGTGTCGCCGCCGGGCATGGCTGGCGGATGTCACGGGAGTCGCCGGATCGCTCGCGGGTCGGCACTCGTCCATGGCATGCACAGATTGTCATACGTGCATGTATTGCTGTCAACGGCGTCAGTGGTCCCGTCAGGTCTGGCCGAGAGGCGTCGTGCGGCATCCGCGGTGGTGGGGCGGGCGTCGGATGGTCGGACGCGCGCCGTGGTGCCCTCGAGAGGAATCGAACCTCCGACACCGGCTTTAGGAGAGCCGTGCTCTATCCACTGAGCTACGAGGGCGGGAACCGGGGGAGAGTCTAACTGATCCGCGCCGGTCCCGTGATCGGCGAGTTGGAGTGTCGACAGCCGGGCGGTAGGCTTGGCCGCTGGCGTCCGTGTCGTCCCCGTGTCCCGGGATCGACGGACCGCCTCCGCGGGTCACCACCGGCCGCCGCGCGAGGGGGTGGGCGTCCGACAGGCCGGCAGCCCCACTAGACAGACAGAGGTATTGCCTGTGTCCACGTACACCCCCAAGCCCGGGGACGTGACGCGCGCCTGGTACGTCATCGACGCCACTGATGTGGTTCTCGGTCGACTCGCCGTGCAGGTCGCCAACATCCTCCGTGGCAAGCACAAGCCGCAGTTCGCCCCGAACGCCGACACCGGCGACTTCGTCATCATCATCAACGCCGACAAGGTCGCGATCTCGTCCAACAAGCGCGAGCGCGTCATGCACCACCGTCACTCCGGTTTCCCGGGCGGGCTCAAGTCGCAGTCCCTCGGCAAGGCCATGGACACGCGCCCCGACCGCGTCGTCGAGAAGGCCGTCAAGGGCATGCTCCCGAGCAACAAGCTCGGTCGTGCCGTCGCCTCCAAGCTGAAGGTGTACGCGGGCCCCGAGCATCCGCACGCCGCCCAGCAGCCCGTGCCCTACGAGATCAAGCAGGTGGCCCAGTGACCGACGAGAACATCACCCCCGAGGCCGAGCTCGCCGATGACACGGTGGCGGAACTCGCCGCCGAGGTCGCCGAGGACTACAGCGAGGCCGACTACGCCGGCGGTACCGACTACGTGGCCGACGCCGAGACCCAGCTGGCCCCGGTCGTCTCCTCCGGTCCGACACAGGCGGTCGGCCGTCGCAAGGAGGCCGTCGCCCGCGTCCGCCTCATGCCCGGCTCCGGCCAGTTCACCCTCAACGGTCGCACCCTCGAGGAGTACTTCCCGAACAAGGTGCACCAGCAGCTCGTCAAGTCGCCGCTCGTCCTGGTCGAGCGCGAGGAGCAGTTCGACATCGTGGCGCTGCTCCACGGTGGTGGCCCCTCCGGACAGGCCGGCGCGCTGCGTCTGGCCATCGCCCGCGCGCTGATCCAGTACGCGCCGGACGACCGCCCGGCGCTCAAGAAGGCAGGCTTCCTCACCCGGGACGCCCGCGCCGTCGAGCGCAAGAAGGCCGGCCTCAAGAAGGCCCGTAAGGCCCCGCAGTACTCGAAGCGCTGATCTCCGCGCTCGACACCGCAGAGCAGGCGCCCGCGATCGCGGGGGCCTGCTCTGGCTCGTTTTCCAAGGGACCTCACGGCCGGGGCTATCCTTACCCGGTCCGGAACACCCACCCCCAGTGCGGTGGCGGTCCCACTACCCCGGAGGATCACGCACCATGACCCGACTGTTCGGCACCGACGGG
>NZ_JAALEA010000157.1 GCF_014145145.1 Dietzia cercidiphylli | reverse complement strand
CTCGCCAATCGGACGCTCACCGTGGACCTGGCCGTCCGCCTCGGAGCGGCCGCCGCCTCCGTCCTCGCGGCCGAGTCCGGGGCACCGGGCGGTCAGGCCCGCCCACTGGCCGTGATCGGCCGCGACCCCCGTGCGTCGGGGGAGATGCTCGAGGCGGCCCTCGCCGCGGGTCTGGCCAGCCAGGGGGTGGACGTCCTGTGTGTCGGCGAGCTCCCGACCCCGGCCGTCGCCCATCTGACGGCCCAGCACGGCGCGGCGCTCGGTGCGGTCATCTCGGCCTCGCACAACGCGATGCCCGACAACGGGATCAAGTTCTTCGCCGCGGGCGGGCACAAGCTCGGCGACCACATGGAGGACCGGATCGAGGGTGCCCTGACGGAGGGCGCGATCACCGGCCCCACCGGGGCGGCGGTCGGCCGGATCTCACGCGCGTCGTCGGAGGACGCACTGGACGGGTACGTCCGGCACCTGCTCGACGCCACGCCCGGGCGGCTGGACGGGCTCGTCGTGGTGGTCGACTGCGCCAACGGGGCGGCCAGCGTCGCGGCGCCGCGTGCCTACCGCGACGCGGGGGCGACCGTGATCGAACTCCACGCCGACCCCGACGGGTACAACATCAACGACGGGTGCGGCTCCACACATCTGGATGACGTCCGCGCCGCGGTGCGCGAACACGGTGCGGACCTCGGTCTGGCGCACGACGGCGACGCCGATCGCTGCCTGGCCGTGGACGCCTCCGGCGAGGTCGTCGACGGTGACCAGATCATGGCGATCCTCGCCCTGGCGATGCGGGACTCCGGAGAGCTGGTGGGTGACACCCTCGTGGCGACCATCATGAGCAACCTCGGCCTCAAGGTGGCCATGCAGGCCGCCGGGATCCACGTCACCGAGACCAAGGTGGGGGACCGCTACGTCCTCGAACGGCTCCGCGAGGGCGGGTACAGCCTCGGCGGAGAGCAGTCCGGTCACCTCGTCCTCCCCGCCCACGCGACCACCGGGGACGGGGTCCTCACAGGACTGCGCATCATGGCCCGGATGGCGGAGACCGGCAGCCCACTGTCCGAGCTCGCCGGCGTGATGACGGTCCTGCCGCAGGTGCTGATCAACGTGCCGGTGGACGACAAGGCCGCGGTCGTGTCGTCCTCGGTGGTGGGCGATGCCGTGGCCGAGGAGGAGGCGCGACTGGGTTCGGGCGGCAGGGTGCTGCTGCGTCCCTCGGGAACCGAGCAGCTGGTCCGCGTCATGGTCGAGGCGGAGGACGCGCACTGCGCCCGCCAGGTGGCCGAGCGACTGGCGGGGCTCGTCACCGCGGTCTGAGCCCCGGTGCGGTGGCCGGGCCCCACTCCGGGTGACGCCCGGCTCAGCTCCCGGTGAAGCTCTTGGCCAGCTTGAGCAGCGGCGGCGCCCCCGCCACGAGGTCGTCGTCCTCCTCCTCCAGCATCGCGTCGGTCACCGAGACGGTGCCCTTGAGCTTCGTCTCCGGATCGGCGAACGCCGAGTAGGTGGCGTCGTCCGCGAGCGTGCTCAGGAGATACCCCGCCAGCAGCGGGCGAACCGCGCGTTGCGTCCGGCGGTCCGGGTCCGCGAGTCCGACGTACTTGACCAGCGGCGCGCCCTCGACCAGGCCGGTCTCGATGGCCTTCTCGAGACGGCGGTGCACGATCGGGCCGCGCCAGGCCAGGTGGAGCGCCCGCGCGTCCTCGGCGTGGACCCCGCCGGACGCCGACAGCAGCAGGGCCGGCGCGTCGATGGTGATGGCCCGG
>NZ_JAALEA010000156.1 GCF_014145145.1 Dietzia cercidiphylli | reverse complement strand
TGGGCGGGGGCGGGGGGAGGGGTTCTGACGGGGGCATGGCGGCGTCCTTCTTCCGGGGTCGAGTCAGAGGCGGCGACGAGCCGGAGAAGTGCGCGCTACCAGCGCGTTGTGCCCGGAATGTAATCTACCTCACACTCGGTTGGATAAAAGCACATTCACGATCCGGGTCAGAACGGGACCTGGGTCCGGAGCAGTCCCTCCGCCGGGGCCCGGCCGCTGAGTGCTCGGCAGAACTCGAACGCGTCCATGGTGAGGTTCTCGCCCGCGCCCGAGTGCCCGCCGTGCTGCCAGCGCCCACCCGCCGGGCCGGTGAGCTCCAGATCGTAGGCCTGCCCGTGTCGGCCGGCCCACTCGGCGACCACGTCGGCGACGATCACCCCCTCGTGCTCCGCGGTCGCCGTCATGGGGGCTCCCGTCGCGGTGGCGATATCGATGCGGTGCATGAAGGGATCGCGCGTGAGGATCACGTCGAACAGGTAGCCCATGGACCACCACTCGCCGTTGTCCTCCATGGCCTGCTTCCGCATCACGCCCGGCGCGCGCCGCCGGTTTCTTGCGGCCTTCGGGGCGAGTCGGCGAACCTGGGCGATCAGGTCCTCCGTCGACAGTCCGGCGTTCTTCTCCACCTGCAGCGCGGTCATCGCGTCGATCGCGGGGCAGCCCTCGCGCTTGGCGCGCCTGCCGGACGCCACCTGCTGGCGGACCATCTCGGGCCAACTGGCGAGCATCTGGATCATGCCCAGCATGTGCCCGGCCATCGCGCGCACGTCCCACTCTGTGCAGTCGGTCTGGGCGTCCCACTGGTCGGGGGCGAGGCGGTCGAGCGTGTCTGCCACCCGGTCGTACTCGGTGGCGGCGAGGCGCGCGGCGACGTCCCGCTGTAGTTGCGGCATGCGGGGATCGGTCTTCGAGCGGTGGTGCCCGGTTGTCGTGGTCATGGCGGTGTGCCTTCCTGTGTGGTGGTGACCGGGACGTCGGTCGGGATGCCGACGTCGTGCAGGTACATGTCGACCGCGCGGTCGAACAGGCGGGCCCAGCGATCGCCGCCGGGGTCGTTGGCGAGTTGGGCGTCCGCCATGCCGCCCACCACGGCCACGTAGAGATCGATGTCCTCCTGGGCGGTGATCCCGATGGCCGCGAACCGCTGACGCAGACCGTCGAGCACGAGCACCGCGGGCGCGTAGGCCTCGGGGCTGGGTTCGAAGCCGGGGATGGTGCGCTGGTTCATCAGCTGGAACCGGGCGAGGTCGCTCACGCAGAAGTCGAAGTACGCCCGCGCGTACATCCGGACCGTCCCCCGGGCATCGGACGGGCGTCCCTCGTCCAGGGCCAGCATGATGTCGAGGCACTCGGTCCAGGCCTGGGCGAACATGGCGTCGTAGATGGCGTTCTTGGAGTCCACGTGGGAGTACAGCGACGGCGCCTTCATGCCGACGCGGGCCGCGACATCGCGGAGGGTCAGCTGGGCCAGGCCCTGTTCGCGGGCCACCTCCCACGCGGCGTCGATGATCTCCCGCCGTGTCGCCTCACGTCGTTCGGCTGACCTATCGCGATTCGGAGTGCCTAACATGGTTAGGATTGTGCGCCGGTGACCCGCCGGTGTCCAGAGGCGATCGGGTTGCGTTCGGGTCTCGGTGCCGTCACGGCGCGTGGGTCTCCAACTCCACAACCTCGTCGGCCCAACTCTCGGCCAACCGCAGATCGTGGGTGATCGCCAGGACGCCCAGGCCTCCGTCGGCCCGCCGGCGGAGGGTGCGGGCGATCGCGGTCGTGCTCAGCGGATCCAGATGGGCGGTGGCCTCGTCGGCGATCAGGTACCGGGGTTCCT
>NZ_JAALEA010000155.1 GCF_014145145.1 Dietzia cercidiphylli | reverse complement strand
TCGGGCCCGCCGCCTGAGGGCCGACCCGCCTCGGCCGGGCCGGCCGGGCCTCAGTCGGCGAGCGGCGTCCCGTCCCGCAGGTGCGGGGCGAGGGTGTTGTCGAACATCGTCAGCGCCGACGCGATCGCCATGTGCATGTCGAGGTACTGGTAGGTGCCCAGCCGGCCGCCGAAGATCACGCGGTTGGCCGCGGTCTCGGCCTTGGCGCGGTCGCGGTAGAGGGCCAGCCGCTCGCGGTCGGTGGACTCGTTGATCGGGTAGTACGGCTCGTCGGAGCGCTCGGCGAAGCGGCTGTACTCGCGCATGATGACGGTCTTGTCCGTGGGGTAGTTCGTGCGCTCGGGGTGGAAGTGCCGGAACTCGTGGATGCGGGTGTAGTCGTACTCGGCGTCGTTGTAGTTCATGACCGGGGTGCCCTGGAAGTCGCCGGTGGGCAGCACCTCGGTCTCGAAGTCCAGGGTGCGCCAGCCCAGCTCGCCCTCGGCGTAGTCGAAGTAGCGGTCCAGCGGGCCGGTGTAGACCACGGGCGCGTCCGGGCTCGCCGCGCGGACGGCCTCGCGGACGTCGAACCAGTCGGTGTCCAGGACCACGTCGATCTTCTCGTCGGCGGCCATGTTCTCCAGCCACGCGGTGTAGCCGTCGACGGGCAGGCCCTCGTGGGTGTCGTTGAAGTAGCGGTTGTCGAACGTGTAGCGCACGGGCAGGCGGGTGATGTTGCCGGCGGGCAGGTTCTTGGGGTCGGTCTGCCACTGCTTGGCGGTGTAGTCCTTGATGAACGCCTCGTAGAGCGGCCGCCCGATCAGCGAGATGGCCTTCTCCTCGAAGTTGGTCGCGTCCTCGGCCGAGAACTCCGCGGCCTGCTCGGCGATGAGCTCCCGCGCCTCGTCGGGCGAGTAGTAGCGCCCGAAGAACTGGTTGATCAGGCCCAACCCCATGGGGAACTGGTACGCCGTGCCCTTGTGCATCGCGAACACGCGGTGCTGGTAGCCGGTGAAGTCGGTGAAACGGTTGACGTACTCCCACACCCGCTCGTTGGAGGTGTGGAACAGGTGCGCCCCGTACTTGTGGATCTCGATGCCGGTCTCGGGCTCGGGCTCGGAATAGGCGTTGCCGCCGATGTGGTGGCGACGGTCGAGCACCAGCACGCGCTTGCCGAGCTCGGCCGCGGCCCGCTCGGCGACCGTCAGGCCGAAGAAACCGGACCCCACCACGATGAGGTCGTAGGTCCCCCACTGCCGATCGCCTGCCATCACTTCGAGCCTTCCCGTAGTCCGTCGCCGACGCGCTGCGCATGGTCAGGCGCCGCGGCCGGCGTGTCCACGCGCCGGTCGGCGCGGGTCCGGGTCCAAGGGTATCGGGCGGGTGGGCGGAGGGGTCCGGTGCCACACCAGGTGACGACGACGAGGAGGGCCCCACCCGTGCGCGGTGCCGCTGCTCAGTCCGCTCGCCGGGCGGCCTCGTCGTCGTACATCGGTTCGAAACTACACGGTTGTGACCCCAAAATTCACTTCCGTACCACTTGGTTTCACTCGTTTCTTAGCTACCATTGACCACGTTCGTCACATTCGTCCCAGTGGTCGCAGCGCTCGCGGCCGCCGGGAAGAAGTGTTCCGCAGCGGGATCCGCGAGACACAGACCTGATCTGGAGAAGCCCTTGAGAACACGACGCCGCCCCCTGAACGTCAGCGGTCGACGCAGGACCCTCGCCCTCGCGGTGGCGGTCGCGGCGTCCGTCGTCACGCCCCTCGCCGTGTACGGGGCGGACCACCTGGTCGAGTCCGGAGACGACATCGCCGCCACGGCGGGCACCGCGGTTCCCACCGGGACGGCCGAGGTCGCACTTGCCGACGCTCCTGCCGCGGCGGGCGTGGACACCGACATCGCCGTGGGCTCCGCCCCGGTCAAGGAGGTCACCTCCGAGACGCCGTTCTCGATGGTCGGCGTCACGTGGAAGGGATACAACCCGGAGGCCGTCGCGGCCCTGCGCGCCAAGAACCCGGACGGCTCGTGGGGCCCCTGGTACGAAGCCGAGTCCGTCGACGACGAGGGCGAGAGCACCACCGGCAGCGGAGGCACCGAACCGGTCTTCCTCGGGGTGGACACCACCACGGTTCAGATCAAGGTCTCCGGCGTCGACCTCGCGGACACCTCGCTCGCAGACGCCCCCGAGGGCGCGGCATCCGAGGGCGCCGAGTCCGAGACCGCAGAGTCCGAGACCGCGGAGACCCCGGAGTCCGAGGCCGCCGACACCCCGGCCACGGGGTCCCCCGCGCAGAACGACGTCGCGGCCACCCGGTCGGCCGAGCCCGCCTCCGACGACACCCCGCCGGTCCCGACTCGCTACGCGGACATCAAGCCCGTCGCGGAGTCCACGGACCTGCAGTCCGACTCGGTCACCGCCGTCCTGATCTCCCCCGACGCCACCCCGACCCCCGACCCGGAGTCGTTCGGGGACATCACAGCGCAGGGCGGGACCGGAGCGAACGGTGACATCGCGGCCAGGCAGCCGGCGATCATCAGCCGCGCCGGCTGGGGCGCCGACGAGTCCATCCGCTGCCGCAACGCCACCTACGACCCCACGCTCGCCGCCGCCGTCGTCCACCACACGGCCGGCAGCAACAACTACACCCGCGAGGGCTCGGCCGGTGTCGTGCGGGGCATCTACACCTACCACGCACGCAACCTGGGCTGGTGCGACGTCGGGTACAACGTCATGGTCGACAAGTACGGCCAGGCCTTCGAGGGGCGCCACGGCGGCCTCAACCGCAACGTCCAGGGCGCTCACGCCGGCGGCTTCAACGGCAACACGTGGGGCATCTCGATGATGGGCGACTACTCGACCGTCGCCCCGCCCGAGGCCACCGTGCGCAAGATGGGCGAGATCATCGGCTGGCGTCTGTCGATCGCCGGGGTCAACCCCAAGGGCTCAGACACCCACTACTCCGAGGGCACGTCCTTCACCAGGTATCCCATGGGAGCCGCGGTCCGGCTGCCCAACATCTTCGCCCACCGCGACGTCGGCAACACCTCGTGCCCCGGCGACGCCGGCTACGCCAGGATGGGCCAGATCCGCGACATCGCGGCCACCTACGCCCAGAGCGGCGGCGGGACCCCGGCTCCGTCCAACCCCACTGCGCCGTCCAACCCCACTCCCCCGGTCACCAACCCCGGGACGACCCCGCGACCGGGCACCGGTGGGACGACGATCCCGGGCGTCACCCAGGGCAGCGTCCAGGACGCGGTGACCTCCGCGCTCCGGACCGTCCTGTCCGGCGGCCGCCTGGACGCCGCCGCGCTGACCCGCATCCTCACCGGTGGGAAGACGCTCGCCGACATCCCGTTCGACGCCGGCTCGGTGCAGGACGCCGTCGGCGGTGACCTGGGCTCCGTCGGGAACCTGACCGGCGGCGACTTCGCCAGGCTCGCCTCGCAGTTCGCCGGCCCCCTCGGCCAGGTCCTCTCGGGAGTCCAGAGGTTCGGCAACGTGTCCCTGGTGAAGCACGAGAACGGTGCGGTCTACTCGTCCCCCGAGACAGGTACCCACCCGGTCTGGGGCGTGATCGGCGACGCCTGGGCCTCGCAGGGCTTCGAGCACGGGCCGCTCGGCCTGCCGGTCTCGAGTGAGACCGGGCGCGAGGACGGCACGGTCGCCCAACGCTTCGAGGGCGGCACGCTGGTCTTCGACCCGGCCACCAAGGAGCTCACGGTCGAGCCGAACCCCTGATCCCCGGCCGACGCCCGAGGCGTCGGCCGACCAGACTCGCGGACCGGGTCCCACCAGGTGTGCCCGCCGCCCCGACAACGGGGCGGCGGGC
>NZ_JAALEA010000154.1 GCF_014145145.1 Dietzia cercidiphylli | reverse complement strand
CCTCGTGGTGGTGACCGACGACAACCCGCGCAGCGAGGACCCGGCCGCGATCCGCGAGGCCGTCCGCGCCGGTGCCGAGTCCGCCGCCCCCGACGGGACCCGCATCGAGGAGATAGGGGACAGGGGGGCCGCGATCGCCGCGGCGATCGACTGGGCCCGCGCCGGCGACGCGGTGGTGATCGCGGGCAAGGGCCACGAGACCGGGCAGGAGATCGACGGCGCGGTCTTCCCCTTCGACGACCGGGCCCGCGCGGCCGAGGAAATCATCAGACGCATGCACTACACCGACCCATCGGTCCAGACGGAGGACAGCACCTCATGATCGACCTCACCCTCGGCGAGATCGCCGGGATCGTCGGCGGTCGGTTGGTCGGCGGCGACCCCTCGACCGCGGTCACCGGTTCCGTCGAGTTCGACTCCCGTCGTCTCGAGCCGGGCGGACTGTTCCTCGCACTCCCCGGCGAGCGGGTCGACGGACACGAGTTCGTCGCCCGCGCGCTGCAGGCGGGTGCGGCGGCGGCGCTGGTCGCCCGCGAGGTCACCGATGTCCCCGAGGGCGCGGGCGCGCAGATCGTGGTGCCCCCCGTGGACCGGCGCGTGACCAACGCCATGGTCCTGGCCGCGGATTCCGACGGGTCCGGTGCGGCGGTGCTCGCGGCGCTCGGGTCCCTGGCGCGCGCCAGCGTGGACAGATTGGTCGCCGACCACGGGCTCGTCGTGGTCGGGATCACCGGCTCCTCGGGCAAGACCAGCACCAAGGACCTCATCGGCGCGGTTCTCTCCGCGGCCGGGACGGTCATCGCGCCGCCCGGATCGTTCAACAACGAGATCGGCCATCCCTGGACCGCCCTGCGTGCCGATGAGTCCACGGACTTCCTGGTGCTCGAGCTGAGTGCCCGCGCGCCGGGCAACATCCGCGAGCTCGCGGAGATCGCGCCCCCGAGGATCGGTGTGGTGCTCAACGTGGGGACCGCGCACCTGGGTGAGTTCGGGTCGCGTGACGTCATCGCCGCCACGAAGGGTGAGTTGGTCGAGGCCCTGCCGGATGCGGCCCACGGAGGGGTCGCGGTGCTCAACGCCGACGATGACCGGGTCCTGGGAATGGCCGGGCGGACGTCCGCCGAGGTCGTGACGGTCGGGACGGGCCGGTCCGCGGACCTCCGCGCCGAGGACGTGCGGCTCGACGACGAGGTCCGGGCCTCCTTCCGGCTGGTGACCCCGGACGGCGAGGCCGACGTGGCCCTCCGCGTCCACGGGGAGCACCAGGTGGGCAACGCCCTGTCGGCCGCCGCGGTGGGTCTGGCCTGCGGTATGGACGTCGCCGCGGTCGCCGCCGCTCTCGGCACCGCCCGGGCCGCCTCCGCCCGGCGGATGGACGTCCGGGTCACCGCCGACGGTGTCACCGTGATCAACGACTCCTACAACGCCAACCCCGATTCGGTGCGGGCCGCGCTCAAGTCGCTCGCGGTGATGGCCCGGTCGGGAGGGGGACACCGCCGGACCTGGGCGATCCTGGGCGAGATGGCGGAACTCGGCGACGACTCGGTGACGGAGCACGACCTCATCGGGCGGTTCCTCGTGCGGCTCGACGTGTCCCAACTCGTGGTGGTCGGCCGGGGTCGACCCCAGCGCGCACTGTTCCAGGGGGCGGTGCAGGAGGGCTCGTGGGGATCGGAGGCGGAGCACGTCGAGACCGCCGAGGAGGCGTCCGCCATCGTCGACGAGCGCGTGCAGCCGGGGGACATCGTGTTGGTCAAGGCCTCGGCGGCCGTGGGCTTGTGGAGCGTCGCGGAGCATCTGCTCGCGTCGCGTGGTGAGGAGAAGTCCGAATGACCCAGATCATGATCGCGGGCATCGTCGCCTTCGTCGTGAGCATCTTCCTCACCCCGGTGCTCATCATCTACTTCCGTCGGCACGGCTTCGGGCAGGAGATCCGCCTGGAGGGCCCCCAGTCGCACATGAGCAAGCGCGGGACCCCCAACATGGGCGGGATCGCGATCCTCGCCGCGGTGTGGCTGGGGTACATCGTGGCCGGGCTGGTGGGGCAGGTGACGGTGGGCGGTGGCGGGTTCACCGCCTCCGGCCTGCTCATCCTCGGACTGGCCACCGCGTTGGCCGTGGTCGGGATGATCGATGACGGCCTCAAGGTGTTCAAGCGGCACAACAAGGGTCTGGGCATCCTGTCCAAGACCGCCGGTCAGGTGCTCGCGGCGCTCGCCTTCGGCATCCTGGTCCTGGGATTCCGCAACGACGACGGGCTGACCCCCGCCAGCAGGTCGCTGAGCTACGTGCGGGACTTCGTCGCCGTGACCTTCCCGGTGGTCGTCTTCCTGGTCTTCATCGTTCTCCTGGTCTACGGCTGGTCCAACGCGGTCAACTTCACCGACGGTCTGGACGGGCTCGCGGCCGGTTCGATGGCCATGGTCATGGGCACCTACGTGGTGTTCAGCTTCTGGCAGTTCCGGTACTCGTGCTTCTCCACGGCGGAGGGGGTGGACCTGTCCGGGTGCTACCAGGTCCGGGATCCCCTCGACATCGCCGTGGTGTGCTCCGCCGCGCTCGGGGCGTGCCTGGGCTTCCTGTGGTGGAACGCGGCGCCGGCCAAGATCTTCATGGGCGACACGGGGTCGATGTTCCTGGGCGGCATCGTCGCCGGTGTCTCGGTGGTCTCGCGGACCGAACTCCTGATGGTCGTCGTCGGCGCGGTCTTCGTGATCGAGTTCGTCTCGGTGCTCATCCAGGTCGCGGCGTTCCGCACCACCGGCCGTCGTCCGTTCCGGATGACACCCATCCACCACCACTTCGAGAACGGCGGATGGGCCGAGACGACCGTGACCATCAGGTTCTGGCTCCTCGTGGCCATCTCCTGTGGCCTGGCCATCGCGCTGTTCTACGGTGACTGGCTCGCGAGCTCGACGGGATGACCGACGTGACACGAGAGCGTATGGACATCCGCGACCTCGCCGGCGCCCGCGTGCTCGTCCTCGGCGCCGGGGTGTCCGGGCCGGGGGCCGTCCGGATCCTCCACGCGCTCGGCGCCGAGCCCGTGGTGGCGGACTCGCGACCGGAGGCCGTCGAACT
>NZ_JAALEA010000153.1 GCF_014145145.1 Dietzia cercidiphylli | reverse complement strand
CCTCGGGTCCGGCGCTGCTCCTGGGGGCGCGCGGAGGCCGCCTCGACCCCCGGGCCGCGCGCCGGGTGGTCAACGAGGTCACGGCCGCCACCCCCGGATCGCCGCAGGTCTCGCCCCACGCCCTGCGTCACAGCAGCGCCACACACCTGCTCGAGGGTGGAGCCGACCTCCGCCACGTCCAGGAACTGCTGGGTCACTCGACTCCGGCGACCACCCAGATCTACACGCACGTCTCGGCGGAACGCCTCCGTGCCGCCTACCGGGGCGCCCATCCGAGAGCCTGACAGGTTCGGTCCGTGGAGGGGTCAGCCGAACCCGTCGCCGGGAAGGGTCGGCTTGAGGCGGATCGGCCTGTCCTCGACCGCCAACAGGCTCAGCGGATCGAGGTAGTCGTCGTCGTTTCCCGACGGCCCACCCGAGGCCAGGCGCGCGCCCCAGTGGAGGCAGGAGTCGACGGGACACCCGGCGTGGCCGGTGAGAAGGTGCGCCACCACATCCCCGGTGGTGACGCCGTCCCCGGTGCGCACGGTGGCCCGCACCGGTTCGTAGGTCGTGCGCAGTCCCGAGCCGTGGTCGATCGAGAGCACCGGACGACCGCCGACAGGGCCCGCGAACAGCACCGTGCCGCCGGCGGGTGCGTGAATCGGTGTCAGGAGTGGCGCCGCCAGGTCCACCCCCCGA
Organism: Dietzia cercidiphylli; assembly: GCF_014145145.1. Lineage (GTDB taxonomy): Bacteria > Actinomycetota > Actinomycetes > Mycobacteriales > Mycobacteriaceae > Dietzia > Dietzia natronolimnaea. Next base: position 1,472 of record NZ_JAALEA010000153.1, on the reverse strand, counting down.
TGGCCGGCCAGCCAGCGCTCGGCGGGAGGGTCGAAGGGCGTCACCACCGCCACCGGACCGGGGAGCGGCCTCCTCAGGTCCCGGCGAGGGGGATCCGGGACGGCGGTGGCGGGAGGGACCACGACGAGGGTCGCGACGACGGCCGCGGCCACCGTCGCGGCCGCGGTGGCGATCACCGACGGTCGGAGGCGCGGCGTCGCGGCGGTCGGTGTCGGGGGGCTCATGGATCGAGTACACCCGGAGACGCGGCGGGGAATCCGACCGACAGGCCCCGCTGTGGAGGAGGTCCACGACCTTCCACAGGGGCGGGACGGCTATCGATCGCGTGTTGGAGTGCGGGCGCGGGCGGGTTATGATTGCCGATGCGGTCGACTGACGTCGATTGACTTCGCGTGTCCTGCACCTCCCTCGGGAGGTGCATCCGGACCCGGGGCCTCACAGCCCCGGCTTCACCGGACACCGGACCCGTAGGTGCCCCTGCTCGTCGGGGGTTCGGTCCGCTGCGGTCACCAGGGCCCGAGACCACCCGGTTTCTCGGGCGTAACCCGATACACACCAGAAAGCGAGGACGAGGGCCTCGCGGTCCGGCTGCTTCCAAGCCGGACGAGCCCCTCAACACTTCCATGGCAGTCATCTCCATGAAGCAGCTGCTCGACGCGGGCGCACACTTCGGTCACCAGACCCGTCGTTGGAACCCGAAGATGCGGCGGTTCATCTTCACCGACCGCAACGGCATCTACATCATCGACCTTCAGCAGACGCTCACGTACATCGACCAGGCGTACGAGTTCGTCAAGGAGACCGTCGCCCACGGAGGCACGGTCCTGTTCGTCGGCACCAAGAAGCAGGCCCAGGAGGCCATCGCCGAAGAGGCCGCGAAGGTCGGGATGCCCTACGTCAACCAGCGGTGGCTGGGCGGCATGCTCACCAACTTCCAGACCGTGCACCAGCGCCTCATCCGCCTCAAGGAGCTCGAGGCGATGGAGCAGTCGGGTGGATTCGAGGGACGCACCAAGAAGGAGATTCTCATGCTCACGCGTGAGATGACCAAGCTGGCGCGCACCCTCGGCGGCATGCGGGACATGACCAAGGTCCCGTCCGTCGTGTGGATCGTCGACACCAACAAGGAGCATATCGCCGTCGGCGAGGCACGCAAGCTCAACATCCCGGTCGTCGCCCTGCTCGACACGAACTGTGATCCCGACCTCGTGGACTACCCGATCCCGGCCAACGACGACGCGATCCGCTCGGTCAGCGTCCTGACCCGGGTCATCGCCTCGGCCGTCGCCGAGGGCCTCAAGGCCCGTTCACAGGCGGGCAAGGCCACCGGCGAAGAGGCCGAGCCCCTCGCCGAGTGGGAGGCCGAGCAGCTCGACCAGGTGACCGGTGAGACCGCGGCACCCGAGGGCGAGACGGCAGCCGAGGCCCCCGCGGCCGAGGCCACCGCGACCGAGGCCCCCGCGGCCGAGGCC
>NZ_JAALEA010000152.1 GCF_014145145.1 Dietzia cercidiphylli | reverse complement strand
GGCGTCCACTACCCTTCGGATGTGTTCGCCGGCGCCGCGGTCGGCGCGGGCTGCGCTGCGCTCACCCGCGCGGTCTGGCCCACGGACCCCGTCCAGCGCCTGCTGCCGGAGGCGCTGCGTGACGGCGCGCCCGGACCGCGCACCACCCCGACCCCCGAGGAGAATCGATGACCGATCAGACCGGAGTCCCGGCCTCCCGGGGCGGGGGCGATCATCACCTTCTCGGTGCGGAGCCGCACACCGCCAACGAGATCGACCTCGCCGAGGCCGAGGAGGAGGCCAAGGGCTCACCGCCCAGGAACCTGCTCGACGGCATGATCAAGGCCCTCCGGCCACGGCAGTGGGTCAAGAACGTCCTCGTGGTCGCGGCACCCGCCGCGGCCGGGTCGCAGACGCTCACCGACACCTCGGTCCTCTTCTCGGTCTTCATCGCCTTCGTGGCGTTCTGCATGGCGGCCTCGAGCGTGTACCTGATCAACGACGCGATGGACGTCGAGGCGGACCGCGCGCACCCCACCAAGCGGTTCCGTCCCATCGCCGCCGGGGTGCTGCCGGTCGGACTGGCCTACGGCATGGCGGTGGCGCTCATCGTCGCCTCGATCAGCATCTCGGTGCTGTTCACCCACCCGGCGCTGGCGATCGTCGTGGCCGTGTACATCGTGCTGCAGCTCATGTACTGCTTCGGACTCAAGCACCAGCCGGTGCTCGACATCGCGTTCGTCTCCTCCGGGTTCCTGCTCCGCGCGGTGGCGGGTGGCGCGGCGGCCGAGGTCGAGATCTCGCAGTGGTTCCTGCTGGTCATGGCGTTCGGCTCCCTGTTCATGGCGGCCGGTAAGCGGTACGCCGAACTGAACCTGCACCTGAGGACCGGGGCCAAGATCCGCAAGGCCCTGGAGAGCTACACCCCGACCTACCTGCGGTTCGTGTGGACGCTGTCGGCGACGGTGCTCGTGCTCTGCTACGCCCTGTGGGCGTACGACCGCGGTTCCGATCCCACCCAGCCGTCGGGCTCGGCCGTGTGGTTGCAGATCTCGATCGTGCCGTTCACCATCGCGGTGCTGCGCTATGCGGTCGACGTCGACGCCGCCCAGGCCGGCGAGCCCGAGGACATCGCGCTCGGGGACCGCGTCCTGCAGGTCCTGGCCGGGTTGTGGGTCCTGACCGTCGTGATCGGCGTCTACCTCGTGCCGTCCTTCGCCTGACCGGGGTGGGCGGGCGATGTCGGAGGTGACGGCGGGGAATCCGGGAGCGGGGCGTCCGGCAGCGGACCGGCCCCCGGCGACCGTGGCCTCGCGGAACCCTGAGCGGATCACGGAGCGGATCACCGGGCGACCCCGGGCCGAGCCGGCCGTCTTCTGGGGCGGCCTCGTCGTGGTGGTGGCGGTGTTCCTCGCCGGCGCGTGGCAGCGCCGGTGGATCGCCGACGACGGGCTGATCGTCCTGCGCACGGTCCGCAACCTCATCGCCGGCAACGGACCCGTGTTCAACGCGGGGGAGCGGGTCGAGTCCAACACCTCCACCCTGTGGACCTATCTCATCTATCTCACCCACGAGGTCGTCGGCTATCGGCTCGAGTTGGTCGCCCTGGGGTTGGCGCTGACGCTGAGCATGATCGCGGTCGCGTGCGCGATGCTCGGCACCCGCGTGATGTACCGGGGCACCCGGCGCGCCCCCGCCGGTGGTCCGATGCTGCTGTTGCCGCTGGGCGTGGTGGTCTACATCATGCTGCCGCCCGCCCGGGACTTCGCGAGCTCGGGCCTGGAGACGGGGCTGGTGATCTGCTGGATCGGCGTCATGTGGCTCGGCCTGCAGCGGTGGGCTCGCGCGCCGCACCGCGAGTACCGGTTCGGTCTACCCGCGGTGGGCACGGCCGCGATGGCGTTCATCGCCGGGCTCGGTCCGCTGGTGCGCCCCGAGTTGGCGCTGGCGGCGGTGGTGTTCCTGGCGCTGCTGGCGGCGTCACAGCAGTCGTGGCGGCATCTGGGCTGGTTGGTCGCCATCGCCGGAACCGTCCCGGTGGTCTACCAGATCTGGCGGATGTCGTACTACGCCCTGCCCTATCCGTTGACGGCCGTCGCCAAGGACGCGGGCGGGTCCAAGTGGGACAAGGGAGCCCAGTACCTGTGGGACCTGCTGTCGCCGTATGTCCTGCTCCTGCCGCTGGCGGTCGTCCTGGTCGCCGGTCTGGTCTCGCTGTGGGCCGTGCGCCGGTCGGACCCCGCCGCGTCCGGGTCCCCGCGTCGCCGGGGTGGGGTGACCGGTGACGACGACGAGGTGGGCGGTCTGCTCCGCCTGCGCGGCCGGGTCCGCTCGACCCCGGTCGTCACGGTCGCCTTCCTCGTGGTGGCCGTGATCATGCTGGC
>NZ_JAALEA010000151.1 GCF_014145145.1 Dietzia cercidiphylli | reverse complement strand
GTGCCGGAGCGCGAGCCCCGGCGCGTTGGCCCCGACCGCCTCGTCCGTCCAGACCGCGCCGGGGATGAACGCCATCGACTCCGCGCGGGACCGGACGCCCCGGTCGCCGATCACGCGGAGCAACCGTCCCCGCTCGTCCGCGACGGCGACGATGTGCCCGCTGGAGACCACGCCAGGCACGAGGACCGACTCGACCACCGGGAGGACCGACGCCATCCGGTGCTCCGCCACGTGGCGGGAGAGGTCCGGGCCCTCCAACTCGACCGACGGCGCGACCACGGTGGGGTCGATACCCCGATGCCTGCTGCGCTCCCACGACTCGGCCACCAGCAGGCTCGCCGCGGGTCCCGTGCCCCCGAACATGTCGTCAGTGTAACCCGTATCACAGGAACCGGGATCACGAACCTGACGCGCCCCTCATAAACGGATCTAAATAGACCGTGCTGAACACGGACAGCGTCCAACCCTCTACACTTGCCAGTGATACAGGCCACACATGACCTAAGGATCGCAATGACGACCGAGTTCGCCACCCCTCCAGTAACCAAGCCCTTCCCTGTCGAGAACCTCGGCCGACTCCTGTTCAAGAACGCGGAGGAGGCCCCGAACGACGTCGCGGTACTGCGGCTCGTCGGGACCGACTGGAAGGAGGTCACCTGCGCCCAGTACCTGGAAGAGGTCAAGGGCGTCGCCAAGGGACTCATCGCCCGGGGCGTCAAGCCCGGTGACCGCCTGGCCATCATGAGCCACACCCGCTACGAGTGGTCGCTCATCGCGTGGGCCTCCTGGGCGGTCGGCGCCGTCACCGTACCGATCTACGAGACCTCCTCGTCGGGCCAGTGCGACTGGATCCTCACCGACTCCGGCGCGACCTTCGCCGTGGTCGAGAACCTCGAACTCCGCGAGGTGCTGACGTCCGGCACCGAGTGGAACGGCGACATCATGGTCATCGAGAACGACCTGGTCGCCCAGCTCACCGCCGCGGGAGCGGATGTCACCGACGAGCAGCTCGAGCAGGCCTCGCTGGCGACGGGCCACGAGGACCGGTGCGCCATCATCTACACCTCCGGCACGACGGGCAACCCCAAGGGCTGCGAGATCCTGCACGGCGGGTTCGCCGGCGTCGTGATGTCGGTCGAGGAGCAGCTCAAGGACGCGTTCGTCCCCAACAGCCGCACCCTGATCTTCCTGCCGCTGGCACACGTGCTGGCCCGCATCCTCGAGGTGGCATGCTTCTACAAGCGCGTCGCCGTGGCCCACGAGCCCGACACGACCAAGGTCGTCGAGCGCCTGGCGGAGATCCACCCGACCTTCCTCGTGTCGGTCCCGCGCGTGCTCGAGAAGGTCTACAACTCCGCCGCGGGCAAGGCCGAGGCCGCCGGCGGCGCCAAGGCCAAGATCTTCAAGGCCGCGGTGCAGACCGCGATCGACTACTCCATGGCCATGGAGGGTGGCGGGAAGCCGTCCGCGGGCCTGGCGCTCAAGCAGAAGCTGTTCTCCAAGCTGGTCTACTCGAAGCTCCACGACGCCCTGGGCGGCGAGTGCAACCGCATCATCTCCGGCGGCGGCCCCCTGGGCGCCCGCCTGGGTCACTTCTACCGGGGCGCCGGCTTCGACCTCCTCGAGGGCTATGGCCTGACCGAGTCCTCGGGCGTGCTCACCGTCAACCCGATCGGCCAGGCGAAGATCGGTTCCGTCGGTCGCCCGATCCCGGGCGTGACCATCCAGATCGCCGACGACGGCGAGATCCTGGCCAAGGCCAAGACCCTGTTCAAGGGCTACTGGCAGAACCCGCAGGCCAACGAGGACTCGTGGACCGGCGAGTGGTACCACACCGGTGACATCGGCGAGCTCGACTCGGACGGTTACCTGTCCATCACCGGCCGCAAGAAGGACCTCATCGTCACCGCCGGCGGCAAGAACGTGTCGCCGTCCCAGATGGAGGACCTCCTCTCGGCCGATCCGCTGATCAGCCAGGCCGTCGTGGTGGGCGACAACCGCAACTACATCGCAGCGCTGATCACCATCGACCAGGAGACCTTCCCGGCGTGGCGGGACAAGCACGGCAAGACCGGCGAGGTGGCGGACCTGCTCCAGGACGGCGAACTGGTCGGCGCCATCCAGGACGCGGTGGACCAGGCCAACAAGTCCGTCTCCCGCGCCGAGTCCATCCGCAAGTTCAAGATCCTCGCGGCGGAGTTCTCGGTGGAGAGCGGTGAGCTCACCCCGACGCTCAAGCTCAAGCGCAACGTCGTGCACGACCGCTTCGGCAGCGAGATCGAGGCGCTCTACTCCGACAACTGAGTCCTCGACCGGTAGCGCCCGGGCCCCACGGGGTCCGGGCGCTGCGGCATTTCGCCGGCCCCGTCATTTCACGCGGGCGTGGTCCGGACGGGTGCGGGATCACGTACACTTGCCGATAGACAGATCGGTTCATTCTGAAGAACGGAACTCACCAATGGCGAAGATCTATTCCGACATCACCGAGACCATCGGCCACACGCCCCTGGTCCGCCTCAACTCCCTCACCGACGGCCTCCAGGCCACCGTGCTCGCCAAGCTGGAGTCCGCCAACCCGGCCGCCAGCGTCAAGGACCGCATCGGCGCCGCGATCATCGACGACGCGGTCGCCTCCGGCGCCCTCAAGCCCGGTGGCACGATCGTCGAGGGCACGTCCGGCAACACCGGCATCGCGCTGGCCATGGTCGCGTCCGCGCGCGGTTTCAAGTCCGTCCTGGTCATGCCCGACACCATGTCGGTCGAGCGCCGTGCGGTCATGCGTGCCTACGGTGCCGAGCTCATCCTCACCCCGGGCTCCGAGGGCATGAAGGGCGCAGTGGCCAAGGCCGAGGAGGTCGCCTCCACCCGCGAGAACGCGGTCCTGGCCCGGCAGTTCGCCAACCCGGCCAACCCGGACGTCCACCGCCGGACCAGTGGCCCCGAGGTCTGGGAGGACACCGACGGCGAGGTCGACATCTTCATCGCCGGCATCGGCACCGGCGGCACCATCACCGGCGCCGGCGGGTACCTGCGCGAGCAGAAGTCGGACATCCAGATCGTGGCCGTCGAGCCCAAGGACTCGCCGCTGCTCACCGAGGGCAAGGCCGGACCGCACAAGATCCAGGGTCTGGGCGCCAACTTCGTCCCCGAGATCCTCAACCGGGACATCTACGACGAGGTCATCGACGTCACCCTCGACGATTCGCTGCGGATCGCCAAGCGCCTCGGCACCGAGGAGGGCATCCTCGCCGGCATCTCGTCCGGTGCCAACGTGTGGGCCGCGCTCGAGGTGGCCAAGCGTCCCGAGAACGCCGGCAAGACCATCGTGGTGATCGTGTGCGACTACGGCGAGCGCTACGTGTCCACCATGCTGTTCGAGGACTACCGCGACTGATGACCGACCCGACTCCGTCGAACGCGGACGCGCCCGCGGCGGGGATCCTGCGCACCCTGCGCGAGGATCTCGCCGCGGCGCGTGCCCACGACCCGGCGGCCCGGGGAGATGTCGAGAACGCGATCGTCTACTCCGGCCTGCACGCGATCTGGTCCCACCGGCTCTCCCACCGACTGTGGGTGGCCGGCGGGACCGGCCGGTTCGCGGCCCGCGTCCTGAGCCAGTTCACCCGGTTCCTCACGGGGATCGAGATCCACCCCGGTGCCACCATCGGTCGACGGTTCTTCATCGACCACGGCATGGGCGTGGTCATCGGGGAGACCGCCGAGATCGGCGACGATTGCATGCTGTACCACGGGGTCACCCTGGGCGGCGTCTCGCTCAAACAGGTCAAACGCCACCCCACCCTGGGCGACCGCGTGACCGTCGGCGCCGGGGCCAAGATCCTGGGCCCCGTCGAGATCGGTTCGGACTCGTCGGTCGGCGCCAACGCCGTGGTGGTCAAGGACGCCCCGGCCAACTCGATCGTCGTGGGCATCCCGGGCGTCGCCAAGCCCGCCACGGAGTCGAAGGAGGAGCTGCGCGACGCGCAGTTCTACATCGACCCCGCCATCTACATCTGACCCCTCGAGGTCCGGGACCCACCCCACGAATCCCCGGGGGGCGGGTCCCGAACCTCGTCGCGGTTCCGGCCGTCCCGACGCCGGTCCAGCTCACTGTCCAGGGGTGGTTCGAGCCGGCCGTCGGGGATAGGATCGCCGTCACCGCACCGCAGGATCGAGGTGACCGGAACCATGACGCCGATGCGTGCCTGGGTGGTCCGCGAGCCGGGCCCGCTGGCGGAGTCGCCCCTGGACCTCGTCGAGCTCCCCGTGCCCGAGCCCGGGCCGGGAGAGGTCCTCCTCCGCGTCCTGACGTGCGGGGTCTGCCGGACCGATCTCCACGTCGCCACCGGTGACCTGCCCGTCCGCCGACCGCGGGTGGTCCCGGGACACGAGATCGTCGGCGAGGTCGTCGGATCGGGACCCGGGTGCGTCCGGTTCCTCACCGGTGACCGGGTGGGTGTCCCGTGGCTGCGCGGCACCTGCGGGAGCTGCGCGTCCTGCCGGACCGGGCGGGAGAACCTGTGCGCCCGGTCCCGCTACACCGGATGGGACGCCGACGGGGGCTACGCGGAGTTCACGACGGTTCCCGAGGCCTTCGCCTACGCCCTGCCCGACGCGCTGGACGACCTCTCGGCCGCGCCGCTCCTGTGCGCGGGCATCATCGGCTACCGCGCACTGAAGCGCGCGGCGCTCCCGCCGGGTGGGAGGTTGGGTATCTACGGCTTCGGCGGCTCGGCCCATCTCACCGCGCAACTCGCCCTGGCCCAGGGGGCAGAGGTCCACGTGCTCACCCGGGGTGAGGGCGCGCGCCGGTTGGCACTCGACCTCGGGGCGACCTCGGCCGGGGGCGCCGACGAACAACCCCCGGTCCCACTCGACGCCGCCATCCTCTTCGCACCGGCGGGGGAGATCGTGCCGGCTGCCCTGGCGGCACTCGCCCCCGGTGCGACCCTGGCCGTCGCCGGGATCCACCTCTCCGACATCCCCCGGCTCGACTACCAGCGGCACCTGTTCCACGAGAAGACCGTGACCAGCGTGGTGAGCAACACCCGGGCCGACGGCGAGGAGTTCCTCGCCCTGGCCGAGCGCCTCGGCCTCCGTCCCACCACCCACGAGTACCGGCTCGACGAGGCCACCGACGCCCTCGCCTACCTGGACGCGGGGGACGTCCGCGGCGCAGGCGTCCTGCGCGTCGCCCACCGGTCCGCCAGCTGACCAGTCCACCGGCTAGCCTCTGCACCATGGGACGACGGACGAGTCGTCACCCCGCGCGGAGGATCATCGCCGGCAGTGACGCCAGACGTGAGGTGGCGACCCTCGCGGTGGAGGAGCCGCTGGAGGTCCGTCTCGGGGGACGCCCCTACCTCGTCACGATGCGCACCCCGGGCGACGACATGGACCTGGCCGCCGGTTACCTGGTGTCGGAGGGGGCGATCTGGCACCGCGACCACCTCCCCGAGATCTGCTACTGCACCACCGTGAGCGGCCGCACCGAGCAGGACTACAACACCCTCACCGTGACCCTGTCCCCGGATGTCCCGGAGCCCCGGTCCGTCCGCGCGACCGCCATGACCAGCTCCTGCGGGGTGTGCGGCGTCGACTCGGTCGCGGAGGTGCGCAAGGCGACCCACTTCCCCGCCGAGCCGGCCACCCCCCTGGTCGGGGCTGCGGTCCTGCTCTCCCTTCCCGACCGGCTCCGCGAGGGCCAGATCGTCTTCGGCCGCACCGGCGGGGTCCACGCGGCGGCCCTGTTCTCCCCCGACGGCGACCTGCTCTGTCTGCGCGAGGACGTCGGTCGGCACAACGCGGTGGACAAGGTGGTGGGTTGGGCCCTGCGCGAGGGCCGGCTCCCGCTGCGGGAGACGATCCTGCAGGTCTCCGGGCGTGCCTCGTTCGAACTCGTGCAGAAGACGTCCATGGCGGGGATCCCGGTGATCTCCGCGGTCAGCGCCCCCTCGTCGTTGGCCGTGGACCTGGCCGCCGAGACCGGGGTGACGCTGGTCGGGTTCAGCAGGGGCGACCGCGCGACCGTCTACACCCATCCGGAGCGCGTCGCCGACTGATCCGGCACCGCGCGCACTCCCGGGCCGCGGCTGCGGCGCGGTGTGTTCCGGCGCACAATGGGTCCATGAGCCTCGTCCCCCGCATCCGTCGGTCCGCGCCCGTCGCCGACATCGACGAGGCCGACCTGCGGGTCGGCGAACCCGAGACCAGCGCGGCGGGGCTCAAGGCCGTCTCGGTGGCGCTCGAGCGGGGGATCTCGCAGGCCGGGGCGACCCGGACGGCTCGGGCGTTGGCACGCCTCAACCACCGCGGCGGCACGGACTGCCCCGGGTGCGCCTGGCCCGAGTCCATCACCGGTCCGCGCAAGCCGGCGGAGTTCTGCGAGAACGGCGCCAAGGCGGTGGCCGAGGAGTCCACGACCCGGACGGTGACCCCCGAGTGGTGGGCCGCCCACCCGATCCGCGAGCTGCGGGACAAGACCGAGTACTGGCTGGGCAACCAGGGCCGGATCACCGAGCCGGTGGTGCTCAGGCCCGGCGACGAGCACTACTCTCCGATCGGCTGGCGGGAGGCGTTCGCGCTCATGGCCGAGCACGTCACCGCCACCTCGCCCGACCGCTGCGTGTTCTACACCTCCGGTCGGACGGCCAACGAGACCGCGTTCATGTACCAACTTCTCGCGCGGTCCATCGGCACCAACAACCTGCCCGACTGCTCCAACATGTGCCACGAGTCCTCCGGGTCGGCCATGACGCCCACGATCGGCATCGGCAAGGGGACTGTCTCGCTCGAGGACTTCGATCACGCGGACGTCATCCTCGTCGTCGGACAGAATCCCGGCACCAACCACCCACGGATGCTCTCCACCCTCACCGACGCCCGGCGGCGCGGGGCCCACGTGGTGGCGGTCAACCCGTTGCCCGAGGCCGGACTGCTGGGGTTCGCCGATCCGCAGTCCCCCACCGGGATCGCCAAGAGCCTGGTCGAGGGCGGGGGCGAGACCGTCTCGGATGACTTCCTGCAGATCAAGGTGGGTGGCGACCTCGCGCTGTTCCAGGCCCTGGGCCACCTGCTGCTCCGGGCCGAGGAGGCCGCGCCCGGCACGGTCGTGGACCGCGACTTCGTGGACACGTGCACCGAGGGCTTCCGGGACTACGCCGCCGCGCGTGCCGAGCTTGACTGGGAGACCACCGAGCGGGCCACGGGTCTGCGCCGCGACCAGATCGAGCGACTGGCGACGCTGCTCGTGCACTCGCGGGGCACGATCATCTGCTGGGCTCTGGGACTCACGCAGCAGCCCCACTCGGTGGACACCCTGCGCGAGATCGTCAACGTCCTGCTGCTGCAGGGCAACTTCGGCAAACCCGGCGCCGGCGCCTGCCCGGTCCGCGGCCACTCGAACGTGCAGGGCGACCGGACCATGGGGATCTGGGAGAAGCCGGGCGCGAGGTTGTTGGACGGGCTCGACGACGAGTTCGGCATCACCTCGCCGCGTGAGCACGGCTACGACTCGACCGAGACGCTCGAGGCGTTCGAGCGCGGTGACGTGGACGTGTTCGTCTCCATGGGCGGCAACTTCGCCAAGGCCTGTTCGGACACCGACGTCCTCGAGAAGGGGATGCAACGCACCGGGCTGACCGTCCACGTGTCGACCAAGCCCAACCGCTCCCACGTGGTCCACGGGCAGACGTCGCTCATCCTCCCGACTCTCGGGCGGACGGACCGCGACGACCGCCACCCCGGGGGGGCACAGTTCGTCTCAGTGGAGGACTCGATGTCGGTGATCCGCTCGTCCCAGGGGCGGCTGGAGCCGGTGTCGGAGCAGTTGCTCAGCGAACCGCAGATCGTCGCGGGCATGGCGGAGGCGATCCTCGGTCACGACCACCCGGTGGGGTGGCGCGCGATGGCGGAGGACTACGACGTGATCCGCGACCACATCGCGCGGGTGATCCCCGGCTTCACCGACTACAACCGGCGGGTGCGGCAGAAGTCCGGGTTCGTGCTGCCCAATCCACCGCGCGACACCCGGTCCTTCGCCACCCCGTCCGGGCGCGCGCACTTCACGGTGTCACCGCTCGAGTGGCTCGAGGCCCCGGCCGGGCACCTGATCCTGCAGACCATGCGGTCCCACGACCAGTACAACACCACCTTCTACGGTCTCGACGACCGCTACCGGGGCATCTCCGAGGGGCGCCGGGTGATCCTCGTGAACCCGGATGACCTGCGCGACCTGGGCCTCGCGGACCGCCAGCTGGTCGACGTGGTGAGTGTGTTCACCGGCTCGGACGGCGTGACAAGCGAGCGTCGGGCGGAGGAGTTCCGGCTGGTGTCCTACCCGACGGCCCGCGGCTGCTGCGCGGCCTACTTCCCCGAGGCCAACAACCTGGTCCACCGTCAGAACGTGGCACGGGAGTCCAACACGCCCGGTTTCAAGGCGGTGACCGTCCGGTTCGAGCCGCGGAGCGAGCGCTAGCGAGCG
>NZ_JAALEA010000150.1 GCF_014145145.1 Dietzia cercidiphylli | reverse complement strand
GACCACGGGCACGACCGTGCCGCCGCGGGGGGAGTCCACGACGTCCGCCACCACGACCGTGACGTTGTCGGGGCCACCGGACCGCAGCGCGAGCTGGACGAGCCGCTCGGCGGCGGCGTCGGCGGACCCGGTCCCGAGGGTCTCGGCGATGGTCTCGGCGCTCACCGGGTCGGACAGGCCGTCCGAGCACAGCAGGTAGCGGTCGCCGACCCGTGCCTCCCGGACGGCGGTGGTGGGCTCGACGGGATCTCCGGTGAGCGCCTTGAGGATGAGCGAGCGCCGCGGGTGCACGTGCGCTTCCTCGGCGGTGAGCTCGCCGCGGTCGACGAGCGACTGGACGAAGGTGTCGTCCTTGGTGATCTGCGTGAGGACGTCGTCGCGGAGCAGGTAGGCGCGCGAGTCGCCGACGTGGAGCAGTCCCATGCGCCGGCCGTCGAAGAGCAGGGCGGTGAGGGTGCAGCCCATGCCCTCGGCCTCGGGATGCGCCTCGACGTGCGCGGCGATCGCCTGGTTGCCCTCGTGCATTGCCCGGCTGAGCGCGCCGGCGAGGTCCGACCCCGGTTGGTCCTCGTCGAGCTTGGCCAGGGTCGCGACCATGATCTGGCTGGCCAACTCGCCCGCGGCGTGGCCACCCATGCCGTCGGCCAGCACGAGGACCCGGGGCGCGGCGTACGCGGAGTCCTCGTTGTTGTCCCGCACCATCCCCGTGTGGGAGCGGGCGGCGTAACTGAGCGCGGGGGTCACGCGCGCAGCTCGATCACGGTCTTGCCGATCCGGATCGGCGTGCCGGCGGCCACCTTGACCGGGGTCGTCACCCGCGTCCTGTCCAGATAGGTGCCGTTGGTCGAACCGAGGTCCTCCAGGAACCAGTCCGGCCCGTGGGGCGACAGCCTGGCGTGTTGGTTGGATGCGTAGTCGTCGTCGATCACCAGGGTGCACGAGTCGGCCCGGCCGAGCAGGACCGGCTGTTCGGACAGCGTGATGCGCGTCCCGGCGAGGGCGCCCTGGGTGACGACGAGGTGGCGGATCGCCTTGGTGCCGCGGCCGAGGAAGCCGCCCCGGCGCTCACCCTGGCCGCCCGACCGCATCCCGACGTTGCCGAAGACGTCGGTCTTCAGCGCCCGCAGGACGAGGTAGATGAACAGCCACAACAGCACCAGGAGGAGGCCACGCGAGAGTTGTAGGACGAGTCCCTGCACGAGTTCGGTCCTCCCCTCTCCGGTCAGGTCACCTCGGGCAACGTGTGATCGCCCCTGGAGGTTCCCGGGGGTCCATGCCTGTCGAGGCTAGTCGAACCGGACGGTTATCTCCGAGTGTCCGACGCGGATGACGTCGCCGTCCGCCAGCTGCCAGTCCTGCACCGGGCCCTCGTTGACCGTGGTCCCGTTGGTGGAGCCGAGGTCGGTGAGGACCGCCTCGCGGCCGTCGAACCGGATGTCCGCGTGCTGCCGGGACACCCCGGTGTCCGGGAGGCGGAAGGCCGCGTCCTGGCCGCGTCCGAGCAGGTTGGACCCGCGCTGGAGGCGGAAGGTGCGCCCGGAACCGTCCTCGAGGTGCAGCGTCACCGTGAGCGAGGCGCGACCCTGGGTGATCTGCGTGGGGGCGTCGGACGGACCACCCCAGCCGGTGTTCTGGCCGGCGGACCCGGACCGCGTGGCGACGGGGTAGTTGGAGGCGGGTGCCTGCATGGGGTTCTTCTCCTGACTGGCGCTCGGCGACGCGGGGGACGGCGACGACGGAGCCGGATGGCCCGGTGCCGGTGCCGGCGCGGCGGCCGAGATGTGGAACGGGACGGCGTCGGGGTCCACGACCCCGTTGATCCGCATCTGCCCGGTGTGGAGGTCGTCGCGTTCGACGAAGGTGACGGTGACGGGGCCGTAGGTCTCCCACCCCTGCTCGGCGATGTGGTCCGAGAGGTGGCGCGAGAAGGTCTTGACGGCCAGGGCCTCGTCCTCCGTGAAGGACGCGTAGTCCGACCGGGCGAGGGTGATGGTGTAGCTGTTGGAGACCAGCAGGTGACCGTCGACCACCTTGAGAGAGGCCTCGGACTGCTTCCGCAGCTGCGCCTCCACCTCGGCCGCCACCACCTTGCCGCCGAAGAGACGGGCGAAGGCGTCCCCGACCGCGCCCTGGAGTGTGCGTTCGAACTTGCCGACGATTCCCACGAGCGCCTCCTCTTCCCTGGTACGTGTCCGGACGTCCGGCCGCCGCGCGTGTCGGCGGCATCCGGTCGATCATAGAGGCGGGGGCGGCCCGAAGCACGTGTCCCGCATCCCCGGAGGTCGCGGGGTGAGGCTCCACCAGCGGATTGGTACGGCCGGTGTGGCGCGTGTTAACGTATTCGGGCGTTACTCGGGCGAGTGGCGGAATGGCAGACGCGCTGGCTTCAGGTGCCAGTGTCCTTCGGGACGTGGGGGTTCAAGTCCCCCTTCGCCCACCAGCCGAGTGCAGCCGAGGGTGCACCCGTGAGCCGGCCGAGAGGCCGGCTCTTCGCATTTCGGGCCGGGGAGTGGGGCGCGGGCGTTGCACACGTCACCTGAATCGGGTTCAATAATCGGCGTGACGTAGGCTCACGCGGAAGTTCTCCCGGAGGTCGGCGCCACCATGCCGACGGACCGGAGAGCAACGTCCTCATGGTGGACGGAGCAGAGATCACCCTCTCGCCCGCGCCACCCGTGAGCCCGCATCCCACAGCTCGGATCCCCATCGGTGCCCGACGCGATCAGCGGACGATCCCACCCCGGGTCCCGAACACGATGTAATGAACGGACATTGTCTGGGTCGGTGCACGCGCGTCGGCTCTCCACAACGCTGTCGAAGGAACCCCCACATGGCCTCGAGCCTCGAAGAGATCCCCGATATGACCCCGGAGACCGACATCCGGGACACCGCGGACGCCCCCTCGGTGATCGGCGTGGTCGCCGAGTCCGATCCCGCGGAGAGGCGGGTGGCCGCCACCCCGGCGACCGTCGCCAAGCTGATCGGCCTGGGGTACCGGGTCGTGGTGGAGAACGGGGCGGGAACGCGCGCCGAATTCTCGGACGCGGCCTACGCCGAGTCGGGTGCCGACCTGGTGGAGGGTGACGAGGCCTGGTCGAGCGACGTCGTGTTGAAGGTCGCGGTGCCCACGGAGTCCGAGGTGGCCCGGATGCGGTCCGGTGCGACCCTCGTGGGACTCCTGGCGCCCGCCCAGAACGAGCGGTTGCTGTCCGTCCTGGCCGAGCGCGGGGTCACCGCACTGGCGATGGACGCGGTCCCGCGGATCTCCCGGGCCCAGTCGATGGACGTGCTCAGCTCCATGGCCAACATCGCCGGCTACCGCGCCGTGATCGAGGCCGCCCACCACTTCGGCCGGTTCTTCACCGGACAGGTCACCGCGGCGGGCAAGGTCCCGCCGGCCAAGGTGCTGGTGGCCGGGGCTGGGGTCGCCGGTCTGGCGGCGATCGGTGCGGCCAGCAGCCTCGGGGCGATCGTCCGCGCCACCGATCCGCGGCCCGAGGTGGCCGACCAGGTGGGGTCGATCGGCGGCGAATACCTGCCCGTCGAGGTCCCGGACGAGGAGAAGGTCGTCTCCACGGACGGCTACGCCAAGGCCACCAGCGAGGCCTACGACCGCGCCGCCGCGGCCCTGTACTCGGCCCAGGCGGCCGACGTGGACATTGTCATCACCACCGCGCTGATCCCGGGCCGGGCGGCCCCGCGCCTGCTCACCGCCGCGGATGTGGCGTCGATGAAGCGCGGCTCGGTCATCGTGGACATGGCCGCCGCCCAGGGCGGCAACGTCGAGGGCAGCGTCGCCGACGAGGTCGTGGTGACCGAGAACGGCGTGACGATCATCGGGTACACCGATCTCGCCGGGCGCCTGCCCGCACAGGCATCGCAGTTGTACGGCACCAACCTGGTCAACCTCACCAAGCTCGTCACCCCGGAGAAGGACGGTCGGTGGGCGCTGGATCTGGACGACGTCGTCCAACGCGGGGTGACCGTGGCCAAGGGCGGCGAGGTCATGTGGCCGCCCCCGCCGGTTCAGGTCAGCGCCGCCCCCGCGGCGGCGGCTGCCGCTCCGCTCGAGCCGCGCGCGGAGAAGAAGAAGATGTCTCCCGGCGCCAGGCTCGGACTGATCGCCGTGGGCATGGCGGTGCTACTCCTGCTCACGGCCGTCGCGCCGGGTGACATCCCGCGCCACATCACCGTGTTCGTCCTGGCGATCGTGATCGGCTACTACGTGATCGGCAACGTCCACCACGCGCTGCACACACCGCTCATGTCGGTGACCAACGCGATCTCCGGTGTGATCGTCGTGGGCGCGCTCCTGCAGATCGGGATCGACAACACCGCCGGCCTGGTCCTGGCCACCATCGCGATCCTCGTCGCGTCCATCAACGTCTTCGGCGGCTTCGCCGTGACGCGCCGCATGCTCGGCATGTTCTCGAAGGGAGCCTGAGTAGATGTCACTCGTGACCGCCGCCAACGCGGCCTACCTCGTCGCCGCGCTGCTGTTCATCATGTCCCTGGCCGGCCTGTCCAAGCACGAGACCGCCCGTCGGGGCCTGAGCTTCGGCATCGCCGGCATGGCGCTGGCGCTCCTGGCCACCGTCGCGCTGGTGATCGACCACCAGCCCGCCACCATCGGGATCGTCCTCATGGTGGTGGCGGTGCTGATCGGCGCGACCCTCGGGCTGCTGCGCGCCCGCCGGGTGCAGATGACCGAGATGCCCGAGCTGATCGCCCTGCTCCACTCCTTCGTGGGCCTGGCCGCGGTGCTGGTGGGCTGGAACGGTTACCTCGAGCCCGAACTGCACGGTGAGCTCACCGGCTCGCTGCTGGACATCCACCACGCGGAGGTGTTCATCGGCGTGTTCATCGGCGCCATCACCTTCACCGGCTCGATCGTGGCCTACCTCAAGCTCTCGGGGAAGATGAAGTCCGCGCCGCTGGTGCTGCCGGGCAAGAACCTCATCAACGCCGGGATCCTGGTGGCGTTCATCGCGCTCACCGCGGCGTTCGTCATCAGCCCGGCACTGTGGATGCTCGCGCTGGTCACGGTGCTGGCGCTGGCCCTGGGCTGGCACCTCGTGGCAAGCATCGGCGGCGGCGACATGCCGGTCGTGGTCTCGATGCTCAACTCGTACTCCGGGTGGGCCGCCGCCGCGACGGGCTTCCTGCTCGGCAACGACCTGCTCATCGTCACCGGCGCACTGGTCGGCTCGTCGGGCGCCTACCTGTCCTACATCATGTGCAAGGCCATGAACCGGTCGTTCTTCTCCGTCATCCTGGGGGGCTTCGGCATCGAGGCCGCCTCGGGCGAGGGCAAGGACCACGGGGAGCACAGCGAGATCGACGTCGCCGGCGCCGCCGAGCTGCTGGCGGGCGCCTCGAAGGTGATCATCGCCCCGGGCTACGGCATGGCCGTGGCGCAGGCGCAGTACCCCGTCGCAGATCTCACCCGCACCCTGCGCGAGCGGGGCGTCGACGTCCGCTTCGCCGTGCACCCCGTCGCCGGTCGTCTGCCCGGGCACATGAACGTGCTGCTCGCCGAGGCCAAGGTGCCGTACGACATCGTGTTCGAGCTCGACGAGATCAACGACGACTTCGCCGACACCGACGTGGTCCTGGTGATCGGCGCCAACGACACCGTCAACCCGGACGCCGCCGAGGACCCGGGCAGCCCGATCGCCGGCATGCCCGTGCTCCACGTGTGGGAGGCCGCCGATGTGGTCGTGTTCAAGCGGTCCATGGCCGCCGGATACGCCGGCGTGCAGAACCCGTTGTTCTTCCGCGACAACACGCAGATGCTGTTCGGCGACGCCAAGGACCGTGTCGACGACATCCTGGGCGCGCTCAAGGAGCAGCCGGTCGGGGTGGGCCGCTAGAACCGGCCGGATAACCCGGTACGACGACGAGGAGGCGGTCCCACGCGGGACCGCCTCCTCGTCACTGTTCGGGTGGAACGGTCGATCAGGTTGACTAGGTCGAGGAGGTGGGCGGGGCCGCGGTGGCCGCCTCCGGCTCCTCTTTCCCTGTGACGACCACGGCGTCGGTGCCGAGCCCATCGCCCTCGAGGGCGTCCTGGAAGTAGGCCATCTCGCGGTGGTAGGCCTTGTCCAGGCCCTCCCGCTCGTCCTCCTCGGTGACCCGCAGGCCCATCGTCTTGTCCAGGACGAAGGCGATGAGCAGCGTGACGGTGAAGGAGTAGGCCAGCACCGCCGCCGTGGCCAGGGCCTGGGCCCCGAGCTGCCCGAACCCGCCGCCGAACAGCAGTCCGGCCTCGCCGACGGGGGAGGCGGGATCGGCGATCACACCGATGAGCAGCGTGCCGATGATGCCCGCGACCATGTGTAGCCCGGCCACGTCGAGCGAGTCGTCGTAGCCGAGGCGGTACTTCAGGCCCACCGCGTAGTGGCAGACCACGCCGCAGATCAGGCCGATCGCGATGGCACCGAGCGGGCTGACCGCGGCGGCGGCCGGGGTGATGCCCACCAGACCGGCCACGAGCCCGGAGGCCACTCCCAGAGTCGTGGGGTGCTTGGCGCGGACCTGCTCGGTGATCATCCAGGCCAGCGCGCCACACAGTCCGGCGACCACGGTGTTGAGCGCGGCCACCGCAGCCGTGTTGCCCGCGGCGACGGCGGAGCCGGCGTTGAAGCCGATCCAGCCGGCGAACAGCATGCCGGCGCCGAGGAACGTCAGGGGAACGCTGTGCGGTCTGCTGATCGTGGGGAAGCCGGCTCGTCGACCGAGCACGAGCACCAGCGCGAGCGTCGCGACACCGGCGTTGATGTGGATGGCGGTGCCGCCCGCGAGGTCGATGGCCCCCAGGTTGTTGGCGATCCACCCACCCGTGACCGACCCGTCGTCGGAGTCGAAGGCGAACACCCAGTGGGCCACGGGGAAGAACACCAGTACCGGCCACACGATGGCGAAGACCAGCCAGGTGGAGAAGCGCATACGGTCCGCCACCCCGCCGGCCACGAGGGCGACGGTGATCCCCGCGAAGAGCAGGAGGAACCCGGCGAACAGGGCGGGCGGCAGGCCTGGCGTCTCGGGCTCGGCCATGATGCCCCTCAGGCCCAGGTACTCGAGCGGATCGCCCAGCACACCGGCGCCCCCGACCGAGTCGCCGAAGGTCAGCGAGTAGCCGAAGAGGACCCACAGCACGGCCATCACGGCGACCGCGCCGATCGTCATCATCATCATGTTGAGCGTGCTGCGGATGCTGACCATGCCGCCGTAGAACAGGGCCAGGCCGGGGACCATGAAGGCCACCGCGACCATGGCCGCGAGCACCCAGGCGGTGTCGGCCGCCGCTATGGCTACGTCCATGTTTCTCTCTTCTCTGTGAGGCCACTCCCGGGCGGGGCGACGTGGGGACCGTGCGTTTCACAGTGTGATCCGGTGTTGCTTACTGGCAGGTACCGCGATCGTTTCCATTCGGTTACCGCCGCGGGGGCGAACCGCGCCCTGAGTCGAGAACGCAGCGAAGTACGCAGTTAGACGCGGCTTTTCGCCTGCCGAATCCCGTTACATCGCGGTAACCAGCCGCAGGTTTAACAGCAGTACATTATGACCACCACGCAGAAACCCTCGGATCAGGAGACGTCATGACAGTCACCGCAGACCCCTCCGTCGGGGTCGCCGACCGTGCGAACGGCGAGAGCAGGCGGTCGTCGTTCCCGACGCTCGACGCCGCCCGGGAGGCCGAGAGCGCGCCCGGCACCCTCGCCCGGATGGTCGCGGACACCGGGACGCGATTCGTCCTGGCCGTGTTCACCAACCTCCGGGGCAAGCCGTGCGCCAAGCTCGTCCCGGCCTCCGCGGTCGACCAACTGGAGGCCGGGGAGCTGGGCTTCGCCGGGTACGCCGCCGACGCGATCGGCCAACAGCCCAGGGACCCCGACCTCCTCGTCGTCCCCGACCCCCGCTCCTTCACCACCCTCGACTTCATCAAACCCGGACTGGCCCTGGTGCACTGCGACCCCTGGGTGAGCGGGGAGCCGTGGCGCTTCGCGCCGCGCGTCATCCTGGGACGGATGCTCGCGGACGCCGCGACCGACGGTCTCGAGCTCAAGGTCGGGGCGGAGGTCGAGTATTTCCTGGTCCGCAAGAACGCCGACGGGTCGCTGTGCACCGCCGATCCCAAGGACGACGAGTCCCACCCGTGCTACGACGCCCGGGGCGTGACGCGGATGTTCGAGCACCTCGCCGGGGTCTCGGACGCGATGAACGTGCTCGGCTGGGCCAACTACGCCAACGACCACGAGGACGGCAACGGGCAGTTCGAGCAGAACTTCGCCTACGACGAGGCGATGGTCACCGCCGACAGGGTCATGACGCTGCGCTACATCATCTCCATGCTGGCCGAACAGCGGGACATGATCGCCACCTTCATGCCCAAGCCGTTCTCCGACCGCACCGGATCGGGGATGCACCTGCACATGTCCCTCTGGCGCGACGGACACCCGGTGTTCCCCGCGGTCGGCGACGACCGGTACGGACTGGGGCTCTCGCCCACCGCGTACTCGTTCATCGCGGGCGTCCTCACCCACGCCGCCGGCATGCACGCGGTGCTGTGCCCCACCATCAACTCCTACAAACGTATTGGGGCGCGCACGACCGCGTCGGGGGCCACGTGGTCGCCCACCGACGCCACCTACGGCGGCAACGACCGCACCCACTACCTGCGCGTCCCCGACGGCAATCGCGTCGAGCTCCGCGGCGGCGACGGCTCGGCCAACCCCTACCTGGCCGTGGCGGTGCAACTGGCCGCCGGCCTCGACGGCGTGCGGCGGGAACTCGATCCCGGCGTACCGGCCACGGTCGGCGAGGCCACCCACACCCTGCCGCCGACCCTGCTGCACGCCGTGGAGGAGATGGGCCGGGACGACGTCGTCCGCGCCGCGCTGGACATTGGTGGGGACGGGGTGGCCGCGTACTACGCCGACCTCAAACGCGAGGAGTTCATCTCCTGGCACAACACCGTCACCCAGTGGGAGATCGACGAGTACCTGACCGCGCTCTGACGCGTGACCGCGGCCTTCCGGCCGCCCGGTTCCACCCCCTCAACCCGACAACACCAGGAGAACCCCATGTGCGGCATCGTCGGACTCCACCTGCGCGACCCGGAGCTCGAACCACGGCTCGGAGACCTGCTCACCACCATGCTCGGCGAGATGACCGACCGCGGTTCGGACTCGGCCGGCGTCGCCGTCTACGGCAACCCCGACTGGACCCCGGCCGGCTCGGCCACCGTCACCGTGCTGGCCGACGGCGTCGACGCGCCGGCGCTGGCCTCGCGTGTCGGCACCCACCTGGGCTGCGAGGTGTCGGGCCGGGAGCTGGGCGCCACCGTGCTCCTGTCCGCCGGGACCGACCCCGAGACCCTGGCCTCCGCCGTCCGCACGGCCGTTCCGGAGGCGGTCCTGGTGGGCCTGGGCAGCGAGCTCGCCGTCCTCAAGGGCGTCGGCCTGCCACTGGAGCTCGCCGCGGGTTTCGGCCTACCGGGGGCATCCGGATGGCAGGGCGTGGGGCACACCCGCATGGCCACCGAGTCCGCCGTCACCCCGGCCGGATCCCATCCCTTTTCCGTGGGCCCGGACCAGTGCATCGTCCACAACGGCTCCTTCTCCAACCACGCCTCGGTCCGCCGCGAGTTGGCCCGTCGCGACATCCACTGCGACACCCTCAACGACACCGAGGTGGCCGCTCGCTTCGTGGCGGAGCAGATCGCCCGCGGTGCGGAGATCGACCAGGCACTGGCAGAGATGGCCGGCGTCCTCGACGGCTTCTACACCCTCCTGGTGTCCACGGCCGAGGAGTTCGCGGTGGTGCGAGACCCGATCGCCTGCAAGCCCGCAGTGATCGCCGAGACCGACCGCTACGTGGCCATGGCCTCGGAGTACCGGGCGATGGCGCACCTGCCGGGCATCGACCAGGCGCACCTCTACGAGCCCGAGCCGGGCCGCGTGTACCACTGGCGCCGCTGAACCCCCGGCACCACCGCAGCACCGCAGCACCCCACCAGGAAGGAAGAACGATGACCGTCACGCCGGAACAGGCCTTCGCACCGCAGGAGCTCGGACCCCTCGGCGACGCGCCGACCACCGCCCCGCACGTGATCGACGTCCGGGAGACCGGGTTGCGCGAGACCAACCGGATCCTCCAGGACTCCGACGGCACCGGCAGATACCTGCTCACCGGTCCCAGGGGGGCGCACGCGCTCGCGGTCGGCCTGGAGAAGCCGGACGAGGTCGTGATCGACGGCCCCACCGGGTACTACACCGCGGGAATGAACGACGGCGCCCTCGTCACGGTCAACGGGAACGTGGGGGTCGGGGTGGCCGAGAACATGATGTCGGGGACGGTGCGGGTCACCGGGTCGGCCTCCCAGTCGGCCGGGGCGACGGCCCACGGCGGGCTGCTGGTGATCGAGGGGGACGCCGGCGCCCGGTGTGGCATTTCCATGAAGGGGGTGGACATCGTCGTCGGCGGCTCGATCGGCCACATGAGTTGCTTCATGGGCCAGGCCGGGCGCCTGGTCGTCCTGGGCGACGCCGGTGACGCCCTCGGCGATTCCCTCTACGAGGTCCACATCTACGTGCGGGGCCGGGTCGAGTCCCTCGGCGCCGACTGCGTCGAAAAGGAAATGCGGCCCGAGCACCACACCGAGCTCGGGGAGCTGCTCGACCGGGCCGGCGTCACCGGGGTCTCGGCCGGGGAGTTCCGGCGCTACGGCTCCGCTCGCACCCTCTACAGCTTTGACGTGGACAACGCCTCCGCCTACTGACCGCCCCGCCGCCCTCCCCGACAGGAGCCCGACATGCCCTTCGACGGACATACCCGATCCGACCAGGCGTCCCCGCCGCAGATCCGACCCGGAACCGACGACCCGACGTTGCGCGAGTCCGCCACCTTCCCCCGTGCGGTGATCCACGAGATCCAGCGCGCCGCCGCGACGGGGATCTACGACATCCGCGGCTGGGGCGCCAAGCGCAAGGTGCCGCACTTCGACGACCTGCTGTTCCTGGGCGCCTCGATGTCCCGGTACCCGCTGGAGGGCTACCGCGAACGCTGCGACACCGACATCACCCTGGGCACCCGATACGCCTCGAAACCCCTCCACCTGGACATCCCCGTGACCATCGCCGGGATGAGCTTCGGGGCCCTGTCGGCGCAGGCCAAGGAGGCCCTCGGTCGCGGGGCCAGCGCGGCGGGCACCTCCACGACCACCGGCGACGGCGGGATGACCGCGGAGGAGCGCGGCCAGAGCTCGAGGCTCGTCTACCAGTACCTGCCCTCGCGCTACGGGATGAACCCCGTCGACCTGCGCAAGGCCGACGCCATCGAGGTGGTCCTGGGACAGGGCGCCAAGCCCGGTGGCGGCGGCATGCTCCTGGGGCAGAAGATCTCCGACCGGGTGGCGCAGATGCGGACCCTGCCCAAGGGGATCGACCAGCGTTCGGCCTGCCGGCACCCGGACTGGACGGGCCCCGACGACCTCGCCATCAAGATCCTCGAACTTCGCGAGATCACCGGCTGGGAGAAGCCCGTCTACGTCAAGGTCGGGGCCACCCGCACCTACTACGACGTCAAGCTCGCGGTAAAAGCAGGCGCGGACGTGGTCGTGGTGGACGGCATGCAGGGCGGCACCGCGGCCACCCAGGACGTGTTCATCGAGCACGTGGGCATCCCCACCCTCGCCGCGATCCCTCAGGCCGTGCAGGCCCTCCAGGAGATGGACATGCACCGGAAGGTGCAGCTGATCGTCTCCGGCGGGATCCGCTCGGGGGCGGACGTGGCCAAGGCCATGGCCCTGGGCGCGGATGCGGTGGCGATCGGGACGGCGGCGCTGATCGCGCTGGGGGACAACGACCCCCGGTACGAGCAGGAGTACCGCGCACTCGGTTCGGCGGCGGGGTTCTACGACGACTTCCAGGACGGCCGCGACCCGGCCGGGATCTCCACCCAGGATCCGGAGTTGGCGCGACGGTTGGACCCGGAGGCGGCCGGTCGACGACTCGCCAACTACCTGCACGTGCTCACGATGGAGGCGCAGACCATCGCCCGGGCCTGCGGAAAGTCCCACCTGACCCACCTGGAGCCCGACGACCTGGTGGCGTTGACGATGGAGGCCGCCGCGATGGCGCGGGTGCCGTTGGCCGGGACCGACTGGATCCCCGGCCGCGCGGGACGGGAACTGTAGGTGACCGTCGTGTCGGACGACCGGACCGCGACCGGGCCCGCGCCGGCGACGGGTGCCCACTTCCACCGGGACGAGACGATGACTACCGTCGAGGGCATGGGAGTCGGCCGGGATGACGTGCGGAGGGTCGTCCACCAGGCGACGCCGCGCGAGCTCCCGGAGGACGTGCCCACCGGCAACGATCTCGAGCGCATCATCGGTTTCCACGTCCGCAGGCTGCGCCTGGCGGAGGGCCTGGGGGTGGCGGAGATGTCCCAGCGGATCGGCATCTCCAAGGCCATGCTGTCCAAGATCGAGAACGCGCAGACCTCGTGCTCGCTGAACATGCTCGCCAAACTCGCCACCGGACTCGACGTCCCGGTGACCTCGTTGCTCCGCGGCGCGGACACCAGACGTGACGCGGTGTTCACCCCTGACGGGCAGGGCGCGACGATCGTCGGCCGCGGCACCTCGGCGGGCCACGACTACGAGCTGCTCGGTGCGCTGCGGGGGTCCAACAAGCGCATCGAGCCGGTGCTGGTGACCCTGACCGCCGAGTCGGAGGCGCATCCCCGCTTCCAGCACCCGGGCACCGAGCTGCTCTACATGCTCTCCGGCGACATGATCTACCACCATGCCGAGTCCGAGTACCGACTCCGCCCGGGCGACTCGTTGCTCCTCGACGGCGAGGGCGTCCACGGCCCGGTGGCGATGCTCGAGCTACCCATCCGGTTCCTCTCGGTGACCGCCTACCCGGACGGCGTCGACGGCTGACCCGCCCGGTTCCGCGGAGCCGCGGCACCACCACTCACGACACCACCACTCACGACACCACCTCTTCCGGCGCCCCGTTCACGTCGCTTCTCGTCACCAGGCACCCGTTCACCGCGCCCCCGTTCCCCACGCCCCACCGCGGCCGTGGCGCCCCCGTACCGTCCCCACCCTCCCGCACCCCGAGGAGCCCGTCATGACCACATCGGTCACCACCACCGTCACCTCGCTGATGTCCGCGATCGCGGGCGTCGGGACCGACCCGACGAGGGGCGGATACAGCCGCCCCGTCTACTCCGCGGCCGAGGTGGAGCTGCGCGAGTGGTTCCTGGCCGAGGCGGCCGCCCGCGGCCTGGACACCGAGACCGATCGCAACGGGATCATCTGGGCCTGGTGGAATCCGGCCGGCCATCCGCTGGAGGGCGCGGTCGTCACCGGCAGTCACCTGGACTCCGTGCCCGGGGGAGGGGCCTTCGACGGCCCTCTCGGCGTGGCCTCGGCGTTGGTGGCGGTCGACCTCCTGCGGGCCCGGGGTCTGCGGCCGCGGCGGGCGCTGGCCCTCACCGTCTTCCCCGAGGAGGAGGGGTCGAGGTTCGGCCGGGCGTGCCTGGGTTCGCTGCTGCTCACCGGGGCGATGGACCCGGCCACGGCCGCGGGACTGACCGACGACGACGGCACCACCTACGCCGAGCTGTGCGTGGCCAACGGGCTGGATCCGGCGCGCCTGGGGCGTGACGAGGAGGCGCTGCGGCGGATCGGCCGATTCGTGGAACTCCACGTGGAACAGGGCCGAGGTCTGATCGACCTGGGCAACCCGGTGGCGGTGGCCTCGTCGATCATCGGCCACGGGCGCTGGCGGGTGACCTTCACCGGCCAGGGCAACCACGCCGGCACCACGCTGTTGGCGGACCGCCGCGACCCGATGATCCCGGCCTCCCGCACCGTCCTCGACGTCCGCCGGATCTCCCGCGTCTACCGGGGTGCCAGGGCCACCGTAGGGCGGATCGTGCCCACCCCCGGCGGCACCAACGTCATCGCCTCCAGGGTCGACCTCTGGCTGGACGTGCGGCACCCCGACGACGCCGTGACCGCGCGGATCGTCCACGAGATCACGGAGGCGGCCTCGATGGCCGCCGCGCACGAGGGGTGCGAGAGCACGATCGTGCAGGAGTCGCTCAGCGGTTCGGTGTCCTTCGACCCGGTGTTCCGCGACCGACTGCTCGACGACCTGCCCGGCGTCCCCGTCCTGGCCACGGGGGCCGGCCACGACGCGGGTGTGCTGGCCTCGCACGTCCCCACCGCCATGCTGTTCGTCCGCAACCCCTCCGGGGTGTCGCATTCCCCGGAGGAGCACGTGGAGGACGCCGACGCCGAGCGGGGCGCCGAGGCCCTGGCCGACGTCCTGGCCGACCTGCTCACCTGCGATGACACCTCCGCGACCGACGCGTCCTGACCACCACGCACCACGAGAGAGTGATCCCCATGACCGGCACAGCGCACCCGACCGACACAGCGCACCCGACCGACACCGCTCAACGGGCCGACACGCCTCAACGGGCCGACACCGTGAAGTTCCTCGTCATCGGCGGTGGCCTCGAGGGGCTGTCGATCGCCTGGAACCTGACCGAGCGCGGCGAGACCGACGTGCTCGTGGTGGAGAAGGACACCCTGTGTTCCGGGATGACCGGCAAGTCCAGCGGCATCGTCCGCTGCCACTACGGTTCGCCCACCATGGCGGCCCTGAGCTGGCACAGCATCCCGGTGTTCGAGAACGCGACCGAGCTGTTGGGCGACGACATGGCCTTCCGTCAGTGCGGCTACGCCGTGATCGTGGGCGAGGAGAACGTGATCCCGCTCCGGGCGAACGTGGCCATGCAGCAGAGCCTGGGAATCGAAACCGAGATCATCGCCCCGGACCGGATGGCGGAGCTGTGGCCCGGGCTGAACGTCGACGACGTGGCGGCGGCGGCGTGGGAGCCGCGCGGTGGTCGGGGCGAGGCGTACATGACCGGGATGGCCTTCGGCGCCGCCGCCCGCCGGCGTGGGGTCCGCGTGCGCCAGAGCGTCCGCGTCACGGCGCTGGTGCGGGGGCGCGGTGACCGGGTGGTCGGAGCGGAGTTCGCCGACGGCACTACCGTCCACGCCGAGCAGGTGATCCTGGCGACCGGCGTGTGGGCGCCGCAGCTCGGGGCAACCGTCGGCCTGGACATCCCTGTCCGGGCCCAGCGTGCGCAGTTGGTGCTGGTCGATCAGGGTGAACCGGTGCAGCACGTGCCCACCCTGTCGGACCTGGTGGGCCTGCAGTACCTGTGCCGTGAGCCGAACGGGGAGATCCTCGCCGGCAACTCCGACCACCACTCGCCGCAGTACCTCGATCCCGACGGCTACTCGAACCGGGCCGACACCTCGACCGTCGAGAAGGTCGTGGAGCGGCTCATGCACCGCCTGCCCGACATGCCGGACCCCACGATCACCGGCAGCTACGTCGGGGCGTACGACACCACGCCCGACTACAACCCGGTGATCGGCCCCTCGCCGGTAGACGGGCTGTTCCTGGCGGTCGGCTTCTCCGGGCACGGGTTCAAGATGGCGCCCGCGGTCGGTCGGCTGGTCGCGGAGTTGCTGCTCGACGGGACGACGACGATGTCGGGTGTCGACCCGGCGGACTGCCGCTTCTCCCGATTCGCCGAGGGCAGGCCCACCACCAGCCTCAACCCGTACGTGGGCGCGGGAGAGATGCGCTGACCGGTCACCCTGCCGCTGGTCGGCCGGCGTGGATCCGGCCCTCGACGAGGTGGGCGACGTGGCCGGTGACCCAGATACCGGTGCCGGGGGCGTCCTCGCACCCGGCGGTGATGCGCACACGCCCCTCGCGGCCGAGCGCCGTGCCCTGCCGGGCGGTGTAGCGCGGGGGCAGCGTCCCGTTGCCGGTGAG
>NZ_JAALEA010000014.1 GCF_014145145.1 Dietzia cercidiphylli | reverse complement strand
CGCCACCGGGCGCCGGGCGGGCGATCAGACCGCCGCCGACTCCGCCGAGCGGCGCGGCGCGACGGTCTCGTAGTCGGCGGTGTCCGCGGTGCGGGTCCGGCGCTGGTACTCGTGGACCAACCCGGGCCAGTTGGTGGTGACCCTTCCGGAGTCCACCCTGTACCAGGAGTCGCACCCGCTCCAGACCGAGTCGTCGAGGCGTCGCAGGATCTCGGCGTCGTAGGCGTCGTCGACCTCACGTCGCACCTCGAGTGCCACGGGCCGCTCAGCACGGGCCAGATCCTCGACGATCTGACGGATGTACCGGGCCTGCTGTTCCATCATGAGGATGATCGAGCTGCTCCCGAGATTGGTGTTGGGGCCGTAGATCAGGAACATGTTGGGAAAACCCGGGACGGCCATCCCGAGGTACGCCCGTGCGCCCTCACGCCACTGCTCGTGCAGATCCCGGCCCCCGCGCCCCCGCACGGTGATGGGCGCGAGGAACTCGGTGGCCTTGAAGCCGGTGCCGTAGACGATGACGTCGGCGGGGTGCAGACGTCCGTCGGATGTGACGATCCCGTCTGGGACGACCTCGGCGACGCCGTCGGTCACCACGTCGACGTCCGGCTGGGCCAGCGCGCGGTACCACTCGTTGCTGAACAGCATCCGTTTGCACCCGATCGGTTCCGTGGGGGTGAGTGCGGCGCGCAACTCCGGGTCCCGGACGGTCAGCCTGAGGTTGGCCTTGGCCAGCCCGCTGAGGATCCGCGCCAGTGGACGAGCGGAGGTCAGGGCCAGGCCGATGGCCTCCGTGGTCTCCCAGATCGCCCCGCGCATCGCGGGGACGAGGCCGGGGACACGGGCGAACGCGGTGTGGTGCGCGTCGGTGTAGGCCCGGTCGGGCTTGGGCACCACCCACGGCGCCGAGCGCTGGTAGACCGTCACGTGGGACGCGGCCTCACGGATCCGGGGGACGAACTGGATCGCCGAGGCCCCGGTACCGAGCACCGCGACCCGCTTGCCGGTGAGATCCACATCGTGCCGCCACCGGGCGGAGTGGAACGACGGGCCCGCGAAGGAGTCCAGCCCGGGGATGTTCGGGTATGCCGGCCTGGACAGCTGGCCGATCGCGGGGACCAGAACGTCGGCCTCGAACGACTCGCCGGAGGCGGTGAGCACCGTCCACGTGGCGGTGTCCTCGTCGAAGGTGGCCGAGGTCACCTCGATCCCCGTGCGCACCTTGTCCCGTAGGCCGTACCGGTCCGCCGTCTCGCGGATGTAGGACAGGATGTCCGGCTGCTCGGCGTAGCGGCGGCCCCAGTCCGTCTTGCGGTGGAACGAGTACGAGTACAGGTTCGACGGCACGTCACAGGCCGCTCCCGGGTAGGTGTTGTCCCGCCACACCCCGCCCACGTCGTCGGCCTTCTCCAGGATCGTCACGTCCGCGAGGTCGTCTCGGGTGAGTTCGTAGGCGGCGCCGAGGCCACCGAATCCGGCGCCGATGATGAGTACGCGCGGGCGCCGTCGGGTGCTGTTCGCGGGTGAGGCGGAGGAAGTCATGGTGCGACCGTATGGGGTCGGCCCAGCGTGGCCACAGACTTTCCCGGACGAATAATCCATAATTCCGGCCATGACCTCCTGGGACCGCCCCGCGGTAGCGCACTGGGACTTCCCGCGTTCTGCCACCGGCATCGGTGTGCTCGTCGAGGCCGGGGGCGCACTCGGCGTGGAGGCGGGGACCATCCTGCGCGGGGTCGGTCTCAGTCCCGCCGAGCTCGCGACCCCCGATCTGCTGGTGGCCCCGGCGCAGGAGCTCGCCGCGATCCGCAACCTGTGCGCCGCCGCGGGTGACCGCCCCGCGCTCGCCGCGGAGGTCGGGGCCGCCTATCGGTTGACGACCTTCGGGATCCTCGGATACGCCCTGTTGTCCAGCCCCACCCTCCGCGACGTGATCGCCATGACACTGCGCTTCATCGACCTGAGCTACATCTTCAGCGCGTTCGGTGTGGAGGCGACCGGCGACCGGATCGTCGTCCGGCTGGGGGGAGCCGCCCTCCCGGAGGACGTCCGCGAGTTCCTCGTGGATCGGGATCTCTTCGCGATCGACTCCGTTCTCCGGGACCTCGTCCCCGGCGGCCTGCCCTTCACCGAGGTCACGTTCGCCGGCGGGCGCACCGACGAGACCCTCGCCGCCTACGGCGAGCGGCTGGGCACGGTGCCGTCATCGCCCGGTGGTGGCGACGGGGTCACGGCGGTCTTCGACGCCGTCCACCTCGACTTACCCCTCCCGCAGGGCAGTGCCGGGGCGGTGGCCATGGCCGAGGCGCTCTGCCGGGACCTCGCCGCCACCCGCCGGACCCGCGGTCCGGTGAGCAGCCGTGTCCGCGTCGAGATCACCGGGAGTCTCTCCCAGGGGGCACCCATGCCCTCCGTGGCCGCCGCACTGGGGATGAGTCCCCGGACGCTGCGGAGGCGGCTGGCGGACGAGGGCACCTCGTACCAGCGCCTGCTGGGCGACGTCCGGGTCGAGTTGGCGGAGCGGATGCTGGCCACCGGTCTGCTCTCGGTCGAGGACGTCGCGATCCGCCTGGGATACGCCGAGGCGTCGAGCTTCATCCACGCGTTCCGTCGCCTCACCGGCACCACGCCACACCAGGCCTCCGTCGCCTCCCGGACCCGGACCTCGGCGGCGCCGCGGGCCTGATGTGCCGGGTGAGACCCGGACGTGGGATGATCGGCGGCGTGCTGAAGTGGACCACCGCCGGAGAATCGCATGGCCAGGCCCTAGTGACGATCGTCGAGGGCGTCATCGCGGGGGTCGAGGTGACGAGCGAGCAGATCGCCTCGCAGCTCGCCCGCCGCCGCCTGGGCTACGGCCGCGGCGCCCGGATGAAGTTCGAGGCCGACGCGGTGAGGGTGCTCGCGGGCGTCCGGCACGGTCGCACCATGGGCTCGCCCATCGCGATCGAGGTCGGTAACACCGAGTGGCCCAAGTGGGAACAGATCATGTCGGCGGATCCCGTCGAGCCCGACGCGATCGAGGACAAGGCCCGCGCGGCCGTGCTCACCCGACCGCGCCCGGGCCACGCCGACTTCGCCGGCATGTTGAAGTACGACTTCGACGACGCCCGGATGGTCCTGGAGCGCGCGAGCGCCCGCGAGACCGCGGCCAGGGTCGCCGCCGGGACGGTCGCCCGCGCGCTGCTGCGTGAGGTCCTGGGTGTCGAGGTCCTCTCGCACGTGATCTCGATCGGCGCCTCCGAGCCCTACACCGGACCCGAGCCCACGTTCGCCGACCTGCCGGCCATCGACGACAGTCCCGTGCGCGCGTTCGACGCGGCGAGCGGGGACCTGATGATCGCCGAGATCGAGGCCGCCAAGAAGGCCGGCGACACGCTCGGAGGCGTGGTCGAGGTGGTGGTCCACGGTCTGCCCATCGGACTCGGTTCGCACGTGTCCGGCGAGGAGCGCCTCGACGCCCAACTGGCGGGGGCCCTCATGGGTATCCAGGCGATCAAGGGGGTCGAGGTCGGCGACGGTTTCGAGACCGCCCGTCGACGGGGAAGCGTGGCACACGACGAGATGGTGCGCGGAGCGGACGGAGTGGGACGCCGGAGCAACCGTGCGGGTGGACTCGAAGGGGGGATGACCAACGGTCAGCCGCTCCGGGTCCGCGCCGCCATGAAGCCCATCTCCACCGTCCCCCGCGCGCTGAGCACGGTCGACATGGCCGACGGGTCGGGCGCCACCGCGATCCACCAGCGCTCCGACGTGTGCGCGGTCCCCGCTGCCGGAGTGGTCGCGGAATCGATGGTCGCGCTGGTCCTGGCACGGTCCGTCCTGCAGAAGTTCGGCGGGGACTCGGTGTCGGAGACCCGACGCAACGCGCAGGGCTACCTCGACGCCGTGGCGGCGAGACTGGACTGGGACTCGGATCCGGCATGAGCGATCCGGCACGGCCGGTCGCCGTCCTGGTGGGTCCGCCGGGTGCCGGCAAGACGACGATCGGACGCAAGCTCGCCCGGAGGCTCGACGTGCCGTTCCGTGACGCCGATCAGATGATCGAGGAGTCCGAGGGGCGGTCGATCCCCGAGATCTTCGCGGACGACGGTGAGCCCGCGTTCCGCGCGATCGAGGAGAAGGTCGTGGGGGAGGCGCTCGCGTCCTTCGACGGTGTCCTGTCGCTGGGGGGCGGGGCGGTGCTCTCGGCCACCACCCGCGCACGGCTCCGTGGTCACCGCGTGATCCATCTGACGATCGGGGTGGCCGAGGGTGTTCGTCGGTCGCGCGGTCCGGGCCGTCCTCTCCTCGCGGGCGGGGACGCGACGGCGCGCTACCAGGCGTTGCTGACCGAGCGGTCACCGCTGTACCGCGAGGTGGCGTGGTCGACGGTGAGCACGGAACGCCGGAGTTCGGGCAAGGTGGTGACGGAGATCGTCGACAGGCTCGAGTCCGGTGACCCGCACGCCCGGGGCACAGGGGACCGATCGTGAGTCGGGCGAGAGACGGGTACGAGCGTGAGTAGTCGAGCGATGAGCGGGAGTCCATCATGAACCGAGACCGGAACGACACCGACCCCGTGGTGGTGGAGGTGCGGTCCGCCGATCCGTACCCGGTGGTGATCGGCCGTGGACTGCTGCCGGAGATCCTCGAGGCGTGTTCGACGTCGCGCAACCTGGCGATCTTCCACCAGCCTCCGTTGACCCAGACCGCCGAGGCCCTGCGCGAGCAGCTCGCCGAGGCCGGCGTCAACGCGCACCGCGTGGAGATCCCCGACGCCGAGGCCGGCAAGGATCTGGCAGTGGCGGGGTACTGCTGGGACGTCCTCGGCAAGATCGGGTTGGGCCGCAAGGACACCGTGGTGAGCCTGGGCGGCGGGGCGGCGACGGACCTCGCCGGCTTCGTGGCCGCCACCTGGATGCGCGGGGTCCGCGTGATCCACATCCCCACCACGCTGCTCGCGATGGTGGACGCCGCCGTCGGTGGTAAGACCGGGATCAACACCGACGCGGGCAAGAACCTGGTGGGCAGCTTCCACGAGCCGGCCGCCGTCTTCGTCGACACCGCGACACTCGAGTCGGTTCCGCGCAACGAGCTGATCTCCGGGATGGCGGAGGTGGTCAAGTGCGGCTTCATCGCCGACCCCGCGATCCTCGATCTCATCGAGGCCGACCCGCAGGCGGCGCTCGACCCGACCGGGGAGACGATCGTCGAGCTCATCCGCCGGAGCATCCAGGTCAAGGCCGACGTGGTGGGCCGGGACCTCAGGGAGTCCGGTCCCCGGGAGAACCTCAACTACGGACACACCCTCGGCCACGCGGTCGAGCGGCGTGAGCAGTACCGCTGGCGGCACGGGGCGGCCGTGAGCGTGGGGATGTGCTTCGTGGCCGAGCTGGCCCGCCTGGCCGGTCGTCTGGACGACGCGACGGCCGACCGTCACGCGTCGATCCTGTCCTCTCTCGGCCTACCCACCGGATACCATGACGACGCGTTCCCGCGGTTGCTCGAGCTGATGGCGGGGGACAAGAAGAACCACTCCGGCTTCCTCCGGTTGGTGGTCCTCGACGGACTGGCCCGGCCGGCGCGCATGGAGGCCCCCGACCCGTCCCTGATGACGGCGGCCTACGCCGCGATCTCCGAGGGGAACAAGCCCAGCGGCGGCGGGGTCCTGCTGTGAACGACCGCCTGGCGGCCCGTCGACGTGCGGTCGCCTCCGCGACCGCCGAGGCGGGAGCCGGTGCGCTCCTGGTCACCGACCCACGGAACATCGCCTACCTCACCGGGTTCCGCGGATCCGGTGGGGCCGTCCTCGTGGAGGACGACGGCGAGGCGGTCCTGTGCACGGACTCGCGGTACGAGCTCCAGGTGGTCGAGCAGGCCCCTGATGTCGGGCACGTGATCTCGCGGGACTACGTCGCCGGGGTGCTCGGACGTCGCCGGGGTCCCGCGGACGCCCCGCTCGCGGTGGAGGCGGACGACCTGACCCTGTCCGCGGCGTCCGCCCTGCGCGGTGTTCTCGAGCAGGTCGGGGCCGCCGGGACACAGGTCGTCGAGACCAGCGGGCTCGTGGAGCAGGTCAGGCGGGCGAAGGACCCGGTCGAGATCGGACTCATCGAGCGTGCCTGCCGGGTCGTGGACGAGTCATGGAACCATCTGCTGGCCCACGGCCTGCTCGCCGAGAACCGCAGCGAGCGGGAGGTCGCCGCGGATCTCGAACACGCGATGCGACGGGCCGGCTCCGACGGGGTGGCGTTCGACACCATCGTCGCCTCGGGCCCCAACGGTGCGCACCCGCACCATGTCCCGGGGGACAGGCTTCTCGCCGCCGGTGATCTCGTCGTGGTGGACTTCGGAGCGACGGTATCGGGATACGCCTCCGACTGCACCCGCACCGTCGCCCTGGGCGGCGCTGCCGACCGACTCCTCGACGCCTACGAGGTCGTCAGACGCGCCCAGCTCGCCGGGGTGGCGGCGGTCCGGGCGGGACTGGCCTGCTCGGAGCTCGACGCGGTGAGTCGGGGCATCATCGCCGACGCCGGGTTCGACGGGTACTTCGGCCACTCGCTGGGACACGGGGTGGGGTTGGACGTCCATGAAGCGCCCGCGGTGTCGAGCAGGTCCGCGAGTACACTGTCCGACGGCGATGTGATCACCATCGAGCCGGGGATCTACCTCCCCGGCCTCGGAGGGATCCGAATCGAGGACACCGTGGCCGTCACCGGCGGGGGCGGTAGGTCCCTGACCACCACGTCGACGGCGCTCAGCGTGCTCTGAGCAGCCGTCCCACAGACAATGCGCGCGGCGCCGGTCCCCGGCCGCCCGCCGACGACTCGCGAAGGAGAACGATCATGGCGTCCACCGCCGACTTCAAGAACGGCCTCGTCCTCAAGGAGGAGGGCAACCTGTGGCAGATCCAGGAGTTCCAGCACGTCAAGCCGGGTAAGGGTCCCGCCTTCGTCCGCACCAAGATCAAGAACGTGGTCTCCGGCAAGATCGTCGACAAGACCTACAACGCCGGGGTCAAGGTGGAGACCGCCACGGTGGACCGCCGCGACATGACCTTCCTCTACCGCGACGGTGAGGACTACGTCCTCATGGACGAGAAGGACTTCGAGCAGATCAACGTCTCGCCCACCGTGATGGGGGACGGTGCCCGGTTCCTCCTCGAGAACACCAGCGTCCAGGTGTCGATGCACGAGGGCGTGGCGCTCTTCGCCGAGATGCCCGTCGCCGTCGACCTGGTGGTCCAGCACACCGACCCGGGCCTGCAGGGGGACCGGTCGACCGGCGGCACCAAGCCCGCCACCCTCGAGACCGGCGCCGAGGTCCACGTGCCGCTGTTCATCAACACGGGCGACAAGCTGCGGATCGACACCCGCGACGGCCGCTACCTCAGCCGGGTGAACGCCTGACCATGGCGGATGACGCAGAACACCGGCGCCGCGGATCGAGGTTCCGGGCCCGCAAGCGCGCGGTGGCCCTGCTGTTCGAGGCGGAGCTCCGGGACGCCGACGTGGTGGCGCTCGCCGAGGAACGCCGCCGGATGGGCGAGGAGTCGCAGGAGTTCCACGACGTCGCCTCGTACACCGTGGACATCGTCACGGGCGTGGCGGAGCGGTTGGACCGTCTCGACACCATGATCGCCGAGCACCTGCGGGAATGGACGCTCGAGCGCCTCCCGGCAGTGGACCGTGCGGTGCTGCGCGCCGGGGCGTGGGAGCTGTTGTTCGGCACCGAGGACGTGGACTCGGCCATCGTGATCGACCAGTCGGTGCTGCTGGTCGCCGACCTGTCCGCCGAGAAGTCGGTGCCCTACGTCAACGCCGTCCTCGACCGCATCGCCGGGCTCGCCGAGCACATCCGGGCGGCCGAGCGCGCGGTGTCCTCGCTGGACCCGGCGCCGGCCGTAGACGTGTCGGAGGCCACCCCCGACCCGTCGGAGACCGGAACCGAGGACTGATAGAGTTCGGTCCGAAAGCTATCCCTTTAACGAGCCGTCCAGCGAGGCGGACAAGGAGGTGGTGATCGGTGAGCGCTGACGGTCCGGAGACGACCTCGGTTTCACTCTTCACGTCTGATGACGTCGCCAGGACGATATCCCGCCTGGCACACCAGATCATCGAACGCACGGCCGCGGACGCACCGGATTCGGGTCCGGTCGTCCTGCTCGGCATCCCCACCCGTGGTGTCCCGCTCGCGCACCGTCTGGCCGAGCGCATCAGGGAGTTCAGCGGAGCCGCCGTACACGCCGGTTCACTCGATGTGACCCTGTACCGCGACGACCTCGCCGGTGGCCCCCACCGCCCGATGAGCCCGACCACGGTCCCGGCCGAGGGCATCGACGGAGCGACCGTCATCCTGGTCGACGACGTCCTCTTCTCCGGGCGGACCATCCGGGCGGCATTCGACGCGCTGCGGGACCTCGGCAGGCCCGCCCGCGTCCAGCTCGCCGTCCTGGTCGACCGCGGGCACCGCGAACTCCCGATCCGCGCGGACTACGTCGGGAAGAACGTCCCCACCTCGCGCGAGGAGGGCGTCTCGGTGCGGCTCACGGAGACGGACGACGTCGACGCCGTGGTCCTCAGACGGCCGACACCGGAGGACGCCAGGTGAAGCATCTGCTCTCCGCCGCCGATCTGGACCGCGACGCGGCGCTGTCGATCCTGGACGAGGCCGGCCGTCTCAAGGAGACGCTCCTCGGGCGCGAGGTCCGCAAGCTGCCCACCCTCCGGGGCAAGACCGTCCTGACGGTGTTCTACGAGAACTCCACGCGCACGAGGGTCTCCTTCGAGACCGCCGGCAAGTGGATGAGTGCCGACGTCATCAACGTCTCCGCGAGCGCCTCCTCGGTGCAGAAGGGGGAGTCGCTGCGGGACACGGCCATGACACTGACCGCGGTCGGTGCGGACGCGCTCATCGTGCGTCATCCGGCTTCGGGGTCCGCCCTCCAGATCGCCGGCTGGGTCGCCCCCGGCGGCGTCGGGCCCTCGGTCATCAACGCCGGTGACGGCATGCACGAGCACCCGACCCAGGCGTTGCTGGACGCGATGACCATCCGCGAACGACTGGGGGAGATCGAGGGCCGCCGGGTGGTGATCGTCGGCGACATCCTGCACTCGCGGGTGGCCCGGTCGAACGCGCTGCTGCTGTCGACCCTCGGTGCCGAGGTCGTGTTGGTCGCGCCACCCACCCTGCTGCCGGTGGGGGTCGGGGACTGGCCGGTCCGGGCCTCGACCGACCTCGACGCCGAGCTGCCCGGCGCGGACGCGGTGATGATGCTGCGTGTCCAGGCCGAGCGGATGAACGGCGGGTTCTTCCCGTCCGCCCGCGAGTACGCGGTGCGGTACGGCCTGGGGCCCGCCCGTGCGTCCCGGTTGCCCGAGAACGCGGTCGTCCTGCACCCCGGACCGATGGTCCGGGGGATGGAGATCGGGTTCGACACCGCCGACGCCCCGTCGTCAGCGATTCTCCAGCAGGTCACCAACGGCGTCCACGTACGCATGTCGGTCCTGCTCCACACCCTTGTCGGAACGGAAGGAAACCCCGAGTGAGCGCCCTCGAACCCCCGACCCTGCTGCTGCGCCGGGTCCGGCCCTACGGGGAGGGCGACCCCGTCGACGTGCTCGTCAGGGACGGGCTCGTCGCCGCGATCGGACCGGACGCCGGTGAGGATCTCCCTGACGACGTCGAGACCCACGACATGGCCGGCGCCGTCCTGCTCCCCGGGTTCGTCGACCTCCACACCCACCTGCGCGAGCCCGGACGGGAGGACACCGAGACGGTGGCCACCGGGTCGGCGGCGGCGGCGCGGGGCGGGTACACCGCGGTGTTCGCCATGGCCAACACCCAGCCTCCGCAGGACAACCAGACCGTCACCGACTCCGTGTGGCGGATCGGCCGGTCCGTGGGCCTGTGCGACATCCACCCGGTGGGAGCGGTCACCGTCGGACTCAAGGGGGAACAGCTCACCGAGATGGGTCAGATGGCCTCCGGCGAGGCCCGGGTCAGGGTCTTCTCCGACGACGGCATGTGCGTCTACGACCCGTTGGTGATGCGCCGCGCCCTCGAGTACTCGGCGGGACTCGGTGTGCTGATCGCACAGCACGCGGAGGAGCCACGCCTGACCAAGGGTGCGGTGGCGCACGAGGGGCCCACGGCCGCCCGCCTCGGACTCACCGGCTGGCCGCGCTCGGCGGAGGAGTCCATCGTGGCGCGCGACGCGATCCTGGCCCGGGACGCCGGCGCGCGGGTCCACATCTGCCACGCCTCCACCACGGGCACGGTCGAGCTGCTGAAGTGGGCGAAGGCGCAGGGGATCTCGATCACCGCGGAGGTCACCCCCCACCACCTGCTCCTCGACGACACGAGGCTCGAGACGTACGACGGGGTCTACCGGGTCAACCCGCCACTGCGCGAAGCCCACGACACCCTCGCCCTGCGTGACGCGCTCGTCTCGGGGGTGATCGACTGCGTCGCCACCGACCACGCCCCCCACGCCGCCCAGGAGAAGTGCTGCGAGTTCGCGGCCGCCCGCCCGGGCATGCTCGGGTTGGAGACGGCGTTGCCCATCGTGGCGGCCCTCCTGGTCGAGTCGGGGGAGATGAGCTGGCGCGATCTGGCCCGCGTCATGAGCACGCGGCCCGCCGAGATCGCCGGTCTCACCGACCAGGGGCGCCCGATCGAGGTCGGGGAGCCCGCCAACCTCGCCGTCGTCGATCCCGACTCCCCGTGGACCGTCGTCGGGGAGGAACTCGCAAGTCTGTCCGCCAACACCCCCTACCAGGGGATGACGTTCGCCGCCCGGGTCGTGGGCACCGTATACCGGGGCCGCATGACCAGCCGCGACGGAGAGGTACTCGCATGACACAGGACGTCTGGACCCTGGTGGGCGTGATCGTCGTCTTCCTCGGCCTGCTCGGGTTGATGGCATGGGGCTGGCGAAATCGCAGCCGCTCCCAGGCCGGCCTCTTCGACACGCTGCCGGAGGTTCCCGCCGAGACCGGTGACGTGGTGCTGGGACCGCTGACCGGCGTGTACATCGGCAGCACCGTGGCGGGTGACTGGCAGGCGAGGATCGCCCGGGCACCGCTCGGCCACCGCTCGGCCGCCACCCTCACCGCGTTCACCGGTGGACTCCGGCTCGACCTCGCCGACGCCACGGTGTGGATCCCCCGCGCCGACCTGGTGGACGTGCGACGCGCCTCCGCCCTCGCCAACAAGACCGTGCCCGGCGGCGGGATCCTCGTCGCCCGATGGCAGGTCGACGGCCACGACGGCCCCACCCTGATCGACTCCGGCTTCCGGGCCGACGACAAGGACTCGTACCCCCGCTGGGAGGCCCTGCGCGGCGACGCCGCACCGCCCACCCGGCCGGACACCCCCCGCTCCACCACCGAGGAGAACAAGTGACACCGCACAACGGAACCACCGTCGCACCGGGGGGCCGCGCGCCCGCCGCCCTCGTCCTCGAGGACGGCCGCATCCACCGCGGCACGGCGTTCGGGGCGACCGGGACCACCCTCGGGGAGGCCGTCTTCACCACGGGGATGTCGGGGTACCAGGAGACCCTCACCGACCCGTCCTACCACCGGCAGATCGTCGTCAGCACCGCTCCGCAGATCGGCAACACCGGGTGGAACGACGAGGACGGTGAGTCGCTGCTCGACGGCCGGAACGGCGGCGGTCGGATCTGGGTGTCAGGTCTGGTGATCCGGGACCTGTCACGCCGCGCCTCCAACCACCGGTCCGAGCGCACGCTCGAGGACGAGATGCTCGCCCAGGGCATCGTGGGGATCGCCGGGGTGGACACCCGGGCGGTCGTCCGCCACATCCGGGATCTCGGGGCGATGAAGGCCGGCATCTTCTCGGGTGAGGACCTGGTGGACGACGAGTCGATGCTCGCGACCGTCCGGGCCCAGGAACCCATGGCCGGCGCGTCACTGGCCGAGGCCGTCTCGACCGACACCGCCTACGTCGTGGAGCCCGAGGGGCGGGCACGCCATTCCGTGGCGGCGCTCGACCTGGGCATCAAGACCAACACCCCCCGCATGCTCACCGCACGCGGCGTGCGGGTCCACGTGCTCCCGTCGGACGCGACCCTGCAGGACGTGCTCGACCTCGACGTGGACGGGGTGTTCCTGTCCAACGGCCCCGGGGACCCGGCCACCGCCGACGCCGCCGTGCACCTGACCAAAGAGGTCCTGAGCCAGGGGATCCCGTTCTTCGGGATCTGCTTCGGCAACCAGATCCTGGGCAGGGCGCTCGGGCTCGAGACCTACAAGATGAGGTTCGGCCACCGCGGGATCAACATCCCGGTGGTGGAGAAGGCGACCGGGAGGGTCGCCATCACCTCCCAGAACCACGGGTTCGCGCTCCGCGCCCCGGATACCGAGACCTGGGAGACACCCTGGGGCACCGCCACCGTCACGCACGTGTGCGCGAACGACGCGACCGTCGAGGGGGTCGCCCTCACCGACGGCTCCGCCTTCTCCGTCCAGTACCACCCCGAGGCCGCGGCGGGTCCCCGTGACGCCGCCGACCTCTTCGACCGCTTCGTCAGCCTGCTCGACTCAGCAACCGGTGACACCGCCGCCCACGGTTCCGCAGACTCCAGAAAGGGCTCGAACTGATGCCCCGCCGCACAGACATCAACCACGTCCTCGTGATCGGTTCCGGACCGATCGTCATCGGCCAGGCCTGCGAGTTCGACTACTCCGGCACCCAGGCCTGCCGGGTACTCCGCGCCGAGGGGCTGCGCGTCACGTTGGTCAACTCCAACCCGGCCACGATCATGACCGACCCCGAGTTCGCCGACAGCACCTACATCGAGCCGATCACGCCCGAGTACATCGACAAGATCTTCGTCAAGGAGGCGGCCGACGGACACCCCGTCGACGCCGTCCTCGCCACGCTGGGCGGCCAGACCGCGCTCAACGCCGCCATCCAACTCGACGCGCAGGGGATCCTGACAAAGCACGGCGTGGAGCTGATAGGCGCCGACATCCCCGCGATCAACCGCGGTGAGGACCGTCAGACCTTCAAGGACATCGTCGCGAGTGTGGGAGGCGACTCGGCACGCAGCGCCGTCTGCCACACCATGGACGAGGTCCACGCGACCGTCTCCGAACTGGGTCTGCCCGTCGTGGTCCGGCCGTCGTTCACCATGGGCGGGCTCGGCTCCGGCCTGGCCTACACCACCGAGGACCTCGAGCGGATCGCCGGCGGCGGGCTGTCCGCCTCGCCCACCGCGAACGTCCTCATCGAGGAATCGATCCTCGGGTGGAAGGAGTATGAGCTGGAGCTCATGCGCGACAACAAGGACAACGTCGTGGTGGTGTGCTCGATCGAGAACGTCGACGCACTGGGCGTCCACACCGGCGACTCGGTCACCGTCGCCCCGTCGATGACGCTGACGGACCGCGAGTACCAGGACATGCGCGACCTCGGCATCGCGATCATCCGCGAAGTCGGCGTGGACACGGGCGGTTGCAACATCCAGTTCGCCATCAACCCCGTCGACGGTCGCCTCGTGGTGATCGAGATGAACCCACGCGTCTCACGGTCCTCGGCGCTGGCGTCCAAGGCCACCGGGTTCCCCATCGCCAAGATCGCCGCCCGGCTCGCCATCGGCTACTCGCTCGACGAGATCACCAACGACATCACCGGCGAGACCCCGGCGTGCTTCGAACCGACCCTGGACTACGTGGTGGTCAAGGCCCCCCGCTTCGCGTTCGAGAAGTTCCCGGGTGCCGACGACACGCTCACCACCACCATGAAGTCGGTGGGCGAGGCGATGAGCCTGGGCCGCAACTATCGCGAGGCGCTGGGCAAGGTGATGCGCTCGCTGGAGACCAAGGCGGCCGGCTTCTGGACCCTGCCCGACGAGACGATCGCGCCCGGACGGTCGACCGACGTCGACGCCGTCCTCGCGGACCTCGTGCGCCCGACCGAGGGCCGGATGTACGACGTCGAGCTGGCGCTCCGCCTCGGCGCGACCGTCGAACAGGTCCACGAGGCCTCGGGGATCGACCCGTGGTTCCTCGAGGAGGTCGCCGCGCTGGTCGAGCTCCGTCAGGAGATCGTCGACGCACCGGTGGTCGACGAGGCGCTGCTGCGCCGCGCGAAGCACAACGGCCTGTCCGACGCCCAGATCGCGGCTCTGCGGCCCGAGTTCGCGGGCGCCGAGGGCGTCCGGCGTCTGCGTCACCGGCTCGGCGTGCGGCCCGTCTACAAGACCGTCGACACCTGCGCCGCGGAGTTCGAGGCCAAGACCCCGTACCACTACTCGACCTACGAACTCGACCCCGCGGCCGAGTCCGAGGTCGCCGCCCAGACGGAGCGCGAGAAGGTCATCATCCTGGGCTCCGGACCCAACCGGATCGGTCAGGGCATCGAGTTCGACTACTCGTGCGTCCACGCCGCGCTCACGTTGTCCGAGGCCGGGTACGAGACCGTCATGGTCAACTGCAACCCGGAGACCGTCTCGACCGACTACGACACGGCGGACCGTCTGTACTTCGAGCCGCTGACGTTCGAGGACGTCATGGAGGTCTACCACGCCGAGTCCGAGTCGGGAACCGTCGCGGGAGTCCTGGTCCAGCTCGGCGGCCAGACCCCGCTCGGCCTGGCTGCACAGTTGGAGGAGGCCGGCGTCCCGATCGTGGGCACCAGCCCCTCGGCCATCGACCTCGCGGAGGACCGGCGTGAGTTCGGCGAGGTCCTGGTGAGGGCCGGTCTGCCCGCACCCGCGTTCGGGACGGCCATCAACGCCACGGAGGCGACGGAGATCGCGGCGCGTATCGGCTACCCGGTGCTCGTCCGCCCCTCGTACGTGCTGGGCGGGCGGGGGATGGAGATCGTGTACGACGAGACGTCGCTGCGGTCGTACATCGAGCGCGCGACCGAGATCAGCCCGGACCGTCCGGTCCTGGTCGACCGATTCCTCGACGACGCGGTCGAGATCGACGTCGACGTGTTGTGCGACGGCACCGAGGTTTACCTGGGTGGCGTCATGGAGCACATCGAGGAGGCCGGCATCCACTCCGGTGACTCCGCGTGCGCCCTCCCGCCCATCACCCTGGGGCAGGACGACATCGACCGCGTCCGCCGCTCCAGTGAGGCACTGGCGTTCGGCATCGGCGTCAAGGGACTGATGAACGTCCAGTACGCGATCAAGGACGACGTCCTGTACGTGCTCGAGGCGAACCCCCGCGCCAGCCGCACCGTGCCGTTCGTCTCCAAGGCGACCGGCGTGCACCTCGCCAAGGCGTGTGCCCGCATCATGATGGGTGAGACGATCGCCGAGCTCAAGGCCGAGGGGCTCCTCCCATCCGACCGGGACGGCGGTTCGCTCCCGGCGGACGCGCCGGTCGCCGTCAAGGAGGCGGTCCTCCCGTTCAACCGTTTCCGCACCCCCGAGGGCAACCCCGTCGACTCGCTGCTCAGCCCGGAGATGAAGTCGACCGGTGAGGTCATGGGCATCGGCCCCAACTTCGCCGTCGCCTTCGCCAAGGGCCAACTCGCGGCCGAGGGCGTCCTCCCGACGTCCGGGACCGTGTTCGTCTCGGTCGCGAACCGGGACAAGCGGTCCATGGTGTTCCCGGCACAGCGCCTCGCCGCGCTCGGGTTCACGGTCCTGGCCACCGAGGGCACCGCGCTCATGCTCCGGCGCTACGGGATCGCGTGCGAGACCGTGGCGAAGCTGACCGAGGCCGGGGGAGGGCCGGTCGACGAGCAGGGCGACCCGGTCCGGACGATCGTCGACCGGATCAACGCCGACGAGGTCGACCTGATCCTCAACATCGCCTCGTCCACCGGGGGGACCCGCGCCGACGGGCACGAGATCCGCTCGGCCGCGATCACCCGGAGGGTCCCGTGTATCACCACCGTCCAGGGCGCGACGGCGGCGGTGCACGGCATCGAGGCCATCCGGCGCGGTGACGTCACGGTGAGCCCCCTCCAGGAGTTGCACAGCGGGTTCGCCGCCCGATGACCGGGGGCGCACCCCGAGACCCGTTCGGTGCGCGGCTGCGGTCCGCCGTCTCCGCACGCGGGAACCTCTGCGTGGGGATCGATCCCCACCCGGCGCTCCTCGAGTCCTGGGGGCTGGGAGTGGACGCCGCCGGGGTCCGCGAGTTCTCCCGCCGGTCCCTGGAGGCGTTCGGGGATCTCGTGCCGGCGGTCAAGCCCCAGGTGGCGTTCTTCGAGGAGCACGGTTCCGCGGGCTTCGCGGTCCTCGAGGAGGTCCTGACGTCGATCGCCGAGTCGGGAGCGCTGTCGATCGCCGACGCCAAGCGCGGGGACATCGGATCCACCATGGCCGGGTACGCCCGGGCCTGGTTGGCCGCGGACTCACCACTGGCCTGCGACGCCCTGACCGTGTCCCCGTACCTGGGGGTGGGCTCGCTCGAGGCCGCCTTCGACACCGCATCGGCGAACAACCGCGGGCTGTTCGTGTTGGCCCGCACCTCCAACCCTGAGGCGGGGGGCCTGCAGGCGGCCACGGGACCCTCCGGAACGGTCGCGCAGTCGGTCGTGGACGAGGTGGGCCACCGGAACGCC
This sequence comes from Dietzia cercidiphylli, assembly GCF_014145145.1. Lineage (GTDB taxonomy): Bacteria > Actinomycetota > Actinomycetes > Mycobacteriales > Mycobacteriaceae > Dietzia > Dietzia natronolimnaea. Next base: position 11,638 of record NZ_JAALEA010000014.1, on the reverse strand, counting down.
GCATCGGGGCCCGGCACGCCGGGCCCGTTCGGTGTCGTCGTGGGCGCGACGGTCGCCGACCCGCCCCGACTGGACGGTCTCCGCGGCCCGGTCCTCATGCCGGGAGTGGGGGAGCAGGGGGGGACGCTCGCGGACGTCCGGAGGATCGCCGGGCCCGCGTTGGCCCACACCCTCGTCAACGTCTCCCGGCACGTCCTGCGGTCGGGCCCGGACGTCGGGGCGATGCGTGCGGTGGTCCGCGATCTGGCCCGTACCTACCGTTTCGTCGGGTCCGCCTGAGGGGTCCGGCACCCCGGCGGAGTGCTGGCGTCACACGGGACGGCTGGCGTCACAGGGGCCACGTCGCCGGGAGCAGACGCCGTGACCCGGTCGCCCCATTTAGGGCGGTTCGGTTCGCGGGAGCACGCGACCGGCGTTAGTCTTCTCCTCACCTCACACGTCAATCCGCAGTTCAGGCGGGGTGCCACGCCGGGCCCCGCGCGACGACGAGGCCATCCGGCCGCGTACTGTTGCTGAGGTCATCAGGCCCGACGCCGTGCCGGTCTCCCGCGAGGGGGGCGGAATCGCCCGGGTACGGTGAGCACGAGGGAGCGCCCGCTCCCGGCACGAGCCGCAGCCCGCGGACGCGCCGGGGTCGGTCACCGCACACCACACGTGGATGTCCTACGGTGGACACCCGCGTGAGTCATGAGACACACACGAACGAGACGGAGGAATTGTGGCCCTTCCCCAGTTGACCGATGAGCAGCGTGCAGCTGCTCTGGAGAAGGCGGCTGCCGCCCGTCGCGCCCGGGCTGAGCTCAAGGAGCGCCTGAAGCGTGGTGGCACCGACCTCAAGCAGGTGCTCAAGGATGCCGAGAGCGACGAGATCCTCGGCAAGATGAAGGTCTCGGCGCTGCTCGAGGCCCTGCCCAAGGTCGGTAAGGTCAAGGCTCAGGAGATCATGACCGAGCTGGAGATCGCACCGACGCGTCGCCTGCGTGGTCTCGGAGACCGCCAGCGCCGCGCACTGCTCGAGCGGTTCGACTTCACGGTCGACTGATCGACGCATGAACACACCGTCATCCGGGGTCTCGTCCCCGGAAGCGACGGCGAAGAGGGGCCGGCTGATCGTCTTGGCCGGCCCCTCCGCCGTCGGCAAGTCAACCGTCGTGGCACGGCTGCGTGACCGCGTGCCGGACCTCTACTTCAGCGTCTCCATGACCACCCGGGACCCACGTCCCGGCGAGGTCGACGGGCGCGACTACCACTTCGTCAGCGCCGAGCAGTTCCGCGAGGCCGTCGACCAGGGACGGATGCTCGAGTGGGCCGAGATCCACCGGGGCCTCCAGCTCTCGGGCACCCCGGCCGACCCGGTCCGCCGCGCCCTCGAGGAGGGCCGGCCGGTCCTCATCGAGGTCGACCTCGCCGGCGTCCGGCAGATCCGTGAGTCCATCCCCGAGGGACGTACCGTGTTCCTGTCCCCGCCGTCGTGGGAGGAACTCGAGCTCCGTCTCCGCGGCCGGGGTACCGAGCCGCACGAGGTCGTCACCCGCAGGCTCGAGACGGCGAAGGTCGAGATGGACGCCCGCGGGGAGTTCGACGAGGTCGTCGTCAACGACGAACTCGAGGTCGCGGTCGACGAGTTGGTATCATTGCTGGTCGGCCAAGACTGACGCCGAATCCGACGCGAGAGCACCACCCCAGGCCAGAGCACCACCCAGGCTGTACCCAGAGGAGAACCCATAGTGGCCACCATCGAAGCCGCAGCGGCAGCCCCGTTGTACGACACCCCGATCGGCATCACCAACCCCCCGATCGACGAGCTCCTCGAGCGGGCGTCCTCCAAGTACGCCCTGGTGATCTTCGCCGCCAAGCGCGCCCGGCAGATCAACTCGTACTACAACCAGATCGAGGAGGGCATCCTCGAGTACGTCGGTCCCCTGGTCGACCCCGGTCTGCATGAGAAGCCGCTGACGATCGCGCTGCGCGAGCTCCATTCCGACCTGCTCGACTGCGCCGAGGGAGAGTGACCCACTCCGGGGGCGACGTGCGGCGCACGCGCGTCGTCGTCGGGGTCGGCGGCGGAATCGCCGCCTACAAGGCCTGTGGCCTGATCAGGCTCCTCACGGAGTCCGGGTGCCACGTCGACGTGGTCCCCACCGAGGCGGCCCTGCGGTTCGTCGGGTCCGCCACCTTCGAGGCACTGTCGGGGAACCCGGTCTCCACCGGGGTGTTCTCGGACGTGCCGTCGGTCCGCCACGTCGCCCTCGGGCAGCGGGCGGACCTCGTCGTGGTCGCCCCCGCGACGGCCGATCTGCTCGCGCGGGTCGCCTCCGGGCGCGCGGACGACCTGCTCACCTCCACTCTTCTGACCGCGCGGTGCCCCGTGCTGCTCGCGCCGGCGATGCACACCGAGATGTGGGAGCACCCGGCGACGAGGCGCAACGTCGACACCCTCCGGGGCGACGGCGTGCACGTCATGCCGCCCGCATCCGGGAGACTCACCGGGGCCGACACCGGCGCCGGCCGCCTGCCCGAGCCGGCCGATATCGCGCGTCTCGCGAGACTGCTGCTCGACGGCGGCGGCCTCCCGTGGGACCTGGCCGGCAAGCGGGTCGTGGTGACGTCCGGTGGTACCCGCGAGGAGATCGATCCGGTGCGGTTCCTCGGCAACCGCAGTTCCGGGAAGCAGGGACACGCGATCGCCGCTGTCGCGGCGGCGAGGGGAGCGAGGGTCACGCTCGTGACCTCCTCCGACCTGCCGGTGCCGGCGGCCGTGGAGGCGATCCACATCGACTCCGCCCGCGAGCTACGCGACGCCACCTTCGCCGCCGCGGCCGAGGCGGACGTGGTCATCAAGGCCGCGGCGGTGGCCGACTTCCGCCCGACGGACGTGTCGTCCTCCAAGCTCAAGAAGGGCACCGGATCCGAACCGGCCGAGATCCGGTTGGAACGCAATCCGGACATCCTCGCCGAGCTCGTCGCGGGCCGCGGGTCCGGGGACGTCCCCGCGGGCTGCATCCTGGTCGGGTTCGCCGCCGAGACCGGCGACTCCTCGGGATCGGTCCTCGACCACGGCCGGGCGAAGCTCGCCCGGAAGGGGTGCGACCTCCTCGTCGTCAACGAGGTCGGTCGCGGCACCACTTTCGGGCAGGACGTCAACGGCGGGTGGATCCTGGACTCCGCGGGCGGGGAGACGCCGGTGGACAGGGCGAGCAAAGATCTCCTAGCCAGCCGGATCCTCGACGCCGTGGTGTCCCGGGCCGCGGCCCCATCCGCGCGAACCACCACGGACCGCACCGACTAGTCTGTCCCCACGCGATCGACCGATCACACGCATCCGGCACCAGGAAGAGAGAACCACTGTGACGCAGGCACGTCGGCTGTTCACCAGCGAGTCCGTGACCGAGGGGCATCCGGACAAGATCTGTGACGCGATCTCGGACGCCATCCTGGACGCGATGCTGACGCAGGACCCCGAAGCCCGTGTCGCCGTGGAGACCATGGTGACCACCGGGATGGTGCACGTGGCCGGCGAGGTCAAGACGAGCGGCTACGTGGAGATCCCGCAGCTCATCCGCGAGAAGATCGTGGAGATCGGATACGACTCCTCCGACAAGGGTTTCGACGGCGTCTCCTGTGGTGTGTCGATCTCGATCGGGCAGCAGTCCCCCGAGATCGCCCAGGGCGTGGACACGTCGCACGAGGCACGGACCTCCGCCGACCCGGTCGAGGACGCGATCGCCCGACAGGGCGCCGGCGACCAGGGCCTGATGTTCGGTTACGCGTGCTCGGACACCCCTGAGCTCATGCCGCTGCCCATCGCTCTGGCACACCGCCTGTCACGCCGGCTGACCGAGGTCCGCAAGGACGGCACGTTGGCCTACCTGCGCCCGGACGGCAAGACCCAGGTGACCATCGAGTACGACGGCGACCGCGCGGTACGCCTGGACACGATCGTCATCTCGACGCAGCACGCACCCGAGATCGATCTGGAGACGACGCTGCGCGACGACCTCACCGAGCACGTCATCGGGCCGGTCCTCGCCGAGGCCGCGGCCGGTATCGAGACCGGCGAGTTCCGCCTCCTGGTCAACCCGACCGGACGGTTCGTGCTCGGCGGCCCGATGGGCGACGCCGGCCTGACCGGACGCAAGATCATCGTCGACACCTACGGCGGCATGGCCCGCCACGGTGGCGGCGCGTTCTCCGGAAAGGACCCGTCCAAGGTCGACCGCTCCGCGGCGTACGCCATGCGGTGGGTCGCCAAGAACATCGTCGCCGCCGGCCTGGCCGAGCGGGTCGAGGTCCAGGTCGCCTACGCCATCGGCAAGGCCGCCCCGGTCGGGCTGTTCGTCGAGGCGTTCGGGACCGAGAAGGTCGACATCGCGGCCCTGCAGGAGGCCGTCACAGAGGTGTTCGACCTGCGTCCCGGCGCGATCATCCGCGACCTGGACCTCAAGCGTCCGATCTACGCCGGGACGGCCGCCTACGGTCACTTCGGCCGGACCGATCTGGACCTCCCCTGGGAGAGGACCGACCGCGTCGACGAACTCAAGCGGGCCGTCGGGCACTGACGACCGTCCCGGTTGTCGGAGCGGGGTGCGAGAATCCGAGACCGTGACCACGACGCGCCCAGCGGCCCGGGTCGCGGCGGCCACGGCCCCCGTGGCCCGGGTCCTGCCCCTGCTCGGGGTTCCGCATCTGGACCGGGAGTTCGACTACCTGGTCCCGGAGTCCCTGGCCGACCAGGCGGTACCCGGTACCCGCGTCCGCGTGCGGTTCGCCGGCCGCCTCGTCGACGGGTACCTCGTGGAGCGCTCGGACGAGACGCATCACCGCGGGGAGCTCGCGTGGCTCGAGCGCGTCGTCTCGCCGGAGCCCGTGCTCACACCGCAGTTGCTCCGGCTGGTCGACCTGGTCGCGCGACGGTGGGTGGGCATGCGCTCGGACGTCCTGCGACTGGCGATCCCCCCGCGGCACGCCGCGGCCGAGAAATCGGTGCCGGACCGCGAACCACCGCTGGGTGTGACGGAGGGCCCGGTCGAGATCCCGGTCGGCTGGTCCGACCACCCGATGGTGACGCGGTTCCTCGACGCGGCGACCGGGGGGGTCCCGGCCCGGGCCGTCTGGACCGTGCCGCCCGGACGGGACTGGGCGCGCGCACTCGCCGCCCTGGCGGACTCGGTCAGGCGGAGGGGCCTGCAGGTGTTGCTGATCGTCCCGGACCAGCGGGACGTCGACCGGTTGACCGCGGAGTGTCGGCAGATCGTGGGCGGGGGAGCCACGGGGCGGGACCTGGTGGTCGACCTGTCCGCGGGGATCGGCCCCTCGGCTCGGTACCGACGGTGGCTGCGGGCGGTCCGCGGGCACGCCCGGATCGTGGTGGGGACCCGCAGCGCCGTGTTCGCACCGCTCCCGGAGCCGGGTCTGATCGTGCTGCACGACGACGGCGACGACTCGTTCGTGGAGCCCCGCGCCCCCTATCCGCACACCAGGGAGGTCGCCGCACAGCGGTCCGTGCTGGACGGCACCCCGTTGCTGCTGAGCTCGGTGGATCGGACCCCGGAGGTGGCCGAGTACGTGCGGTCGGGGTGGGCACACGAGATCCGGCCCGAACCCGGGCTCGTCCGGGCGCTCGCCCCGCGCGTCGTCGCGTTCTCCGACGCGGATCCGACCCAGGCCCGTGATGTGGCCGGCGGGCGCACCCGGTTGCCCGCGGTGGCGGTGACGATGGCCCGGGAGGCCGTCGACGTGGACGCCCCGGTGCTCGTCCAGGTCCCGAGGAAGGGGTACATCCCGACCCTGCTGTGCGGGTCGTGTAGGACACCGGCCCGGTGTCGCCGGTGCAACGGTCCGCTCCGCGCGGGGCGGATGGATGCGGTGTACGGCCCCGTGGATCTCGCCTGCGGCTGGTGCGGAGCCCCGGAGCCGGGTTTCCGGTGCGTGGCCTGCGGGTCGCGGGCCCTGCGCGCGGGTGTCGTGGGCGCGGGCCGGACGGCCGAGGAGCTCGGCCGGATGTTCCCCGGGGTCAGGGTGCGGACGAGCGGGGGCGGGGAGATCCTCGACACCGTTCCCGCCGCCCCCGCCATCATCGTGTCCACTCCCGGGGCCGAACCGGTCGCCGAGGGTGGATACGGAGCGGCGCTGCTCCTGGACTCGTGGGCCCTGCTGGGACGCCCGGATCTCCGAGCGGTACAGAACGCCCTTCGGCACTGGGTGGGCGCCGCCTGCCTGGTCCGCCCGGCCGCCGACGGGGGCCGTGTGTTCCTGTCGGCGGATTCCGGGTCCCCGGTCGCGCAGGCCCTGGTGCGGTGGGACCCCCAGGGGTGGGCCGAACGCGAACTCGCGGACCGCGCCGAGGTGGGGTTCCCGCCCGCCGTCCACATGATGGCGGTGGACGGCCCGGCCTCCGCGCTGGCCGAGATCCTCGACGAGCTCCGGATCCCTGACGAGGTGGAGGTGCTCGGGCCCGTCGACCTCCCCCCGGGGGAGGAGTTGCCCGGACACGACGGCGTGGAGGACCCCGAGCGGGTGTTGCTCCGCGTCCCGCCACCGCTGCTCGGAGCGGTCTCCACCGAACTACGGGCGGTCGTGGTGGCGCGGTCGGGACGGCGGAACGCCGACCCCGTCCGGGTCCGGCTCGACCCGGTACACATCGGCTGACCGGCCCGTGCGGTGGGTTGCCCGGAGAACACCTAGAATGGGCGTTTCCCGTATCCCCGTCCGCGAGGAGTTCAGATACGCATGGCCGTCCATCCCGTCCGGCTCTTCGGTGATCCCGTCCTGAGGACCCCGACCGATCCCGTCACCTCGTTCGACGACAGGTTGGCGCGCATCGTGGCCGACCTCATGGACACGGTCCGCCACGAGGACGGAGCCGGGTTGGCCGCTCCCCAGATCGGCGTGTCCACCCGGGTGTTCGTCTACACCTGTGGAGGCCGCGAGGGCCACCTCGTCAACCCGGAGTGGGAACCGATCGGGGACGAGAGGACTCACGTCAACGAGGGGTGCCTGTCGATCCCCGGGGTCTCCGAACCCACCGAACGCTACGCGCGTGTCGTGGCGCGCGGCGTCGACGTGCACGGAGAGCCGGTGCGTCTCGAGGCCGAGGGGATCCTCGCGCGCGCCGTGCAGCACGAGACCGACCACCTCGACGGGATCCTGTTCCTCCAGCGCCTCACCCCGGACCGGCGGCGCTCGGCGATGGCCGGGATACGGTCGTCCGGATGGTTCGGTAGCGACGCCATCAGCGCCGGGGTCGTCTACGACCGACTCGCCGACGCGATGGCGGTGAGGTGACGGTGCGACTCGTCTTCGCCGGCACCCCGCAGGCGGCCGTCCCCTCGCTCGAGGCCCTGCTGACCTCAGGCCGACACGACGTGGTGGCGGTGGTCTCCCGTCCCGATGCCCGGACCGGTCGCGGCCGGAGCCTGTCCCGCAGTCCCGTGGCCGCGGCCGCCGACGCCGCGGGGATCGAGGTCCTCACGCCGCCGAACGCCCGCGACCCGCAGTTCGCCGAGCGCCTCCGTGACCTCGCACCCGACGCGGTGCCGGTGGTGGCCTACGGGCACTTGGTGCCGCGACCCGTCCTGGACATCCCCGCACACGGCTGGGTGAACCTCCACTTCTCGCTGCTGCCGGCGTGGCGGGGTGCCGCACCGGTCAACGCCGCCATCGAGGCGGGAGACGAGGTGACCGGCGCCACGACCTTCCGTCTCGACGAGGGGATGGACACCGGTCCGGTGCTCGGCACGATGACCGAGATCATCCTCCCGCGCGACACCGCCGGGGACCTGCTCGCCCGGCTGTCGGTGTCCGGCGCGGGACTGCTCCTGGCCACCCTGGACGCCCTGGAGACGGGCGAGCTCCGCGCAGTCCCGCAGCCGACCGACGGGATCTCCCGGGCGGGGAAGATCACCGTCGACGACGCGCGGGTCCGCTGGACCGATCCGGCACTGGCGGTGGACCGCCACATCCGTTCCGTCACCCCGGCCCCGGGGGCGTGGACGACCTTCGGCGGCGAGCGGGTCAAGATCGGTTCCACGTCGCCGTCCGGGGAGGGAGCACCGACCCTGGCCCCCGGGCGGATCCTGTGGGACAAGCACACCTTCCTCGTCGGCACGGCCACCGCTCCCGTCGCGGTGGCCACTCTCCAGCCACCCGGCAAGAAGATGATGAACGCCGTCGACTGGGCACGCGGGGCCCGACTCGACGACGGGGCGGAGTTCTCATGAGTGCCCACGGCGGAGGGGGCCGCGGCCCCGGAGGCGGCGGTCGGCAGGGTGATGGCCGGCGGGGCGGCGGTCGGCAGGACACCGGCAAGCAGGACGGTGGCCGGCAGAGCAGCGGCCGGCAGAGCAGCGGCTGGTCGGGCGGGCGACGACCGGATGCACCCCGATCCGCCGACCGTCGGATGGACGGGCGAACACCTCGGCAGAGCCGCCCCGATGCCAGGACCGTCGCCCTCGCCGTGATGACGGCGGTGCGCGAACGCGCGGCGTATGCGAACCTCCTGTTGCCGTCCGAGCTCAGGAAGGCGCGACTCGACACCCGGGACGCGGCCCTGGCCACCGAGCTCACCTACGGCACCCTCCGGACACAGGGGTTGCTGGACCGCATCATCGCGGAGGCCGCCGGCCGCCCGGTCGAGGAGATCGACCCCCCGGTCCTGGACCTGGTGCGACTGGGCGCCTACCAGTTGCTGTTCACCCGGATCGGGGCGCACGCGGCCGTCGACACCAGTGTGGAGGCGGCGCGGACGCAGGGGCTGGGCCGGGCCGGGGCGTTCGTCAACGCGGTGCTGCGCAAGGTCTCCGCACAGGACCTGGACGGCTGGGTCGCAGTGCTCCGGAAGGACGTGACGGACCCCGTCGCCCGGCTGGCGGTGGGCACCGCGCACCCGGAGTGGATCGCCCGTGCGTTCGCCGAATCCCTGGGGGCGGACGCAGCGGAGCTGCCCGAGCTGCTGGCCGCCGATGACGCGCGCCCCAAGGTGCACCTGGCGGCACTGCCCGGCGCCATCTCGGCGGAGGAACTCGCGCTGGTGACCGGCGGCACCGAGGGCGTCGTGTCGCCGTACGCGGTCCACCTCGACTCGGGTGACCCCGGGACCCTCGAGGCGGTGCGCGACCGGCTCGCCACGGTGCAGGACGAGGGCAGTCAGGTCGTCGCGATCGCCGCGTCCCGTGCACCGCTCGTCGGCGAGGACGGCGGCCGGTGGTTGGATCTGTGCGCCGGACCCGGGGGCAAGGCCGTCATGCTGGGCGCGTTGGCGGAGATCGAGGGCGCGACGGTGACCGGTGTGGAGGTCTCTGAACACCGTGCCGACCTCGTGCGGGAGGCCACCCGGGACCTTCCGGTGACCGTCCTCACCGCGGACGGCCGGGATCCCGGTCTGGAACCGGGGTTCGATCGAGTCCTCCTCGACGCACCGTGTTCGGGTCTCGGCGCCCTCCGGCGTCGTCCCGAGGCCCGGTGGCGAAAGACCGCCGCCGACATCCCGGGACTGGTGGTGCTCCAGCGGGAGCTGCTGGAATCCGCACTGCGTCTCGTGCGGCCCGGGGGCGTGGTGCTCTACGCGACGTGTTCCCCCCACCTGTCCGAGACGGTGTCTATGATCCGAGAGGCGAACAGGCGCGACGACGTCGAACTCCTCGACGTACGCGAGATCCTCGAGGGGATCGACGGGGCCGCCACCGAGGGCCTCGGAGACGGACCGTGGGTGCAGCTCTGGCCGCACCGCCACGGCACCGACGCGATGTTCATGGCGGGGCTGCGCAGGGTCGCCTCAGACCCCACACCGCCGACACGAGAGGACTGACAGTCGATGCCGTCATCAGACGCGGACCAGGGCCGGGACGACGCGACCTTCCTCTCCGGCGGGACCGGGTGCGCGGCGTGGGTGTACCGCCCGGAGACCTCGTCGGACCCCGGCGGGACGACCGCACCGGCCATCGTCATGGCGCACGGCCTCGGGTGTATCCGCGATCTCCGACTGCCCGCGTACGCCGAGCGGTTCCGCGACGCCGGCTTCGTCGTCGTGGTCTTCGACTACCGGCACTTCGGCGCGAGCGACGGGCAGCCCCGCCAGCTCCTCGACATCGGCCGTCAGCTCGACGACTGGCGGTCCGCGCTCGCCTTCACCCGGTCACTGACCGGCGTCGACCCGGACCGTGTCATCGCGTGGGGCACGTCGTTCTCGGGCGGCCACGTCCTCACGCTCGCCGGAACAGGGGAGCGACTCGCGGGGGTCGTCGCGCAGGTTCCGCACGTCAGCGGGCCGGCCGCGGTCCGGGCGACGCCGCTGCGCTCGGCGGTCAGGCTCACCCCCGCGATCATCGGCGACCTCTGGCGCGCGGCCCGGCGTGGGGAGCCCCGGTACGTCCCGCTGGTCGGTAAGCCGGGGGAGGCCGGTGCCATGACGAGCCCGGACGCCGACCCCGCGGTCGACCGCCTGGCGGCGGACTCCGGACTGGAGCGCGGCGACTTCCCCGAGTACGTCGCAGCCCGGATCCTGGTGCGGATCGGCTTCTATTCTCCGATCCGGCACGCGAGACGGATCGCGTGCCCCGTCCTGGTGCAGATCGCCACCCGGGACGCCATCACTCCCGCGGCGACCGCGCGCCGGGCCGCTCAGCGGATGCCGCGTGGCAGGTATCTGGAGTACCCGTGCGAGCACTTCGACCCCTACGTCGACCCGTACTTCGAGCAGATCGTGGCCGACCAACTCGAGTTCTGTCTCTCGCTGGCGGGTCCGGGCGCCTGATCGTCCGGCCAGCTGAGGGCCCGACTATGTGAAAGCCCGGCTACGTGAGAGCCCGAGGCGGCTCCGGTCCACGCCCTGGGAAGTCCGCTCGCGCCTGCCCGCCTAGACTGGGCGGCATGTCGTACCAGCCGCTCATCGCGCCGTCGATCCTGTCCGCCGACTTCGCCCGCCTGGACAGGGAGATCGAGCGGATCCCCGCCGCGGACTGGATCCACGTCGACGTGATGGACGGCCACTTCGTCCCCAACCTGTCCTTCGGCGCCCCGGTCGCGAAGGCGGTCGGCGAGGTCACCGACAAGCCGATGGACTGCCACCTGATGATCGAGGACCCGGCACGGTGGGTGGGCGACTACGTCGACGCGGGTGCGGCCAGCATCACCTTCCACGTCGAGGCCACCGACGATCCGAGGGCCGTCGCGGACCTGCTGCACTCGCGCGGCTGCCGGGCCGGCATCTCCCTCAAGCCGGGCACGGCCGTGGAGCCGTACCTCGATCTGCTCGAGCACGTCGACCTGGTCCTGGTGATGAGCGTCGAGCCCGGGTTCGGGGGCCAGTCGTTCATGCCGGAGGTGCTCGACAAGGTCCGCACGCTGCGCGCGGAGATCGACCGGCGCGGGCTCGACGTGCTGATCCAGATCGACGGCGGCATCGACTCGCGCACCATCGGGGACGCCGCCTCCGCGGGCTGCGACGTCTTCGTCGCCGGATCCGCCGTCTACGGCGCGCCCGACCCCGACGCCATGATCGAGACCCTGCGCGCGGGGGCGGCGGACGCACGGGCGTGACGATGTCGGATGGGCCGGACGACGGTCGACGGCGCCGTGAGCGCGAGTCCCTGGCCGACGCGCTCGCCCTGTCGCGGTCGTCGCTGGGGGTCACCACACCCAA
>NZ_JAALEA010000149.1 GCF_014145145.1 Dietzia cercidiphylli | reverse complement strand
ACCTGGTGGAGGCGGGGTACGCCGACACGCTGCTGGTGTCCAACCCGGGTGGCGACTCCGAGCGCAGGGCCCGCCGGCTGTGCACCGGCGCGGATCGCCCCGACGGGGCCGAGGTGGTGTGCTTCGCCCCCGAGCCACGGACGACGTGGGGGGAGGCCCACGCGGTCGCCGCGATCGCGCGGGCCCGGAGCTGGGAGCGCATTCTCGTCGTCACCAATCGTCCGCACACACTGCGGGCCGGTCGGTGGATGCGCGCCGCCACCGGAATGGAGGTGCGGATGACGCCGATCGAGCGCATCGACTGGCCCATGCTCCCGGTGCACCTGGTCTGGGAGATCGCGGGGTTCGCCAAGGGCCGGGTCAACGGTCACTGGTAGCGGCGACTGGTAGCGGCGACTGGTAGCGGTGACTGGTGGCGGCCGTTGTTGGCGGCCGTAGATGGCGCCAGTGCGCGGACCGGGTCGCGGGTCAGGCGGGTCGCGCTCGCATGGCGGACGGCGCGGCGATGGGTGCGCGGGTGGTGAGCATCGGAGCCCCCAGCCCCTCGTGGGCCCTCGAGATCCGGCCGAAGACGGCGGTGCGGTCCATGGGGCGGTGCGGCAGGTCGAGAGCCCGACGCACGTCGGAGGGGACGAGACTAGCGGCGGCGTGGACCACCGTGATGCACGAGCGGTGGGCCGTGACTGACGTTCCGACGAGCCCCTTGCACGCGCGAGCCGTCTCGCGGAGCCGGGTCGCGGCCCGCTGACCCGCGGAGGTCGCACGGGCGCGGTCCCGGGAGGAACGGAGCAGCTGCTCGAGTTCGCGGACGGTCGTGGGCGAGACGCGGCAGCCGTGCAGGTGCCCGATGCCGGCCGTCTGGCTGACGTATCGGTCGGACTCGGCCGGGGTGAGCGGCCGCGCCGCGAAGCGCTGGTACGCGGCGAGGAGTGCCCACGTGATGGCGGCGTGCGCCCACTCCATGAGCTCCGGATCCGAACCGTAGTAGTACCGGCCGTGCTCGGTGGTGCCGGAGAAGGTGGAGCGGTCGCGGTGTGAGTTCTCGATCGTCACCATGGCGTCGTCGACCGTGCCGAACGTGGTGATCTCGATGAGGTCGTGCAGGTAGCCGTCCGCGGACCAGGGGTTCTCGACCGCGTCAGCGGCGGTGAGCGCGGCCGCGAAGGCGGGGTTGGCGGCCAGCATGAGCAGTCCGGTGGTCACGCCGATCGGGGTGGCCGCGTCGCCGTGGACACGCCAGATCGGGTCGCCCGGGTGGAACCAGCGGGGCCCCGGGATGTCGAGGATCGAGCACACGGGGGTGTCCGCCGCACCGCGTGGATCAAGTGGTGACATGGGCACGCCCTGGGGTAGTTGCGCCGTGCGTGACGGCCGGTTGAGTCCTGACGACGACTGTAACTCCCGTCCCGCCCGTCGGCCGGTATTCCCTGGGGGCGGGCTGAGAAAATCCCGTGAACGTACGACGGGGACACGGCCTCTAGGCTGGCAGTGCACACCCGAGAGCCCCGAACCGCACCAGGAGACGACACGTGAGCCCTTCCCCCCTTCCCGCCCCCCGCACCGGCCCCGTCGTGCCCGACCGCTTCGCGGGCAGGACCGCTCTCGTCACCGGCGCCAGCCGTGGGATCGGTCTGGGGATCGCGCGGCGACTGCTGTCCGAGGGTGCGTCCGTGGTGATCACCGCCCGCGGGCAGGAGGGCCTCGACGAGGCGGTCGCCGAACTGGGTGCGCCGGACCGGGTGCTCGCGGTGGCGGGGAAGTCCGACGACGAGGATCACCAGCGCGAGGTGGTGGCCCGGGCCGAGGAGGCGTTCGGGCCGGTGGACCTGCTGGTCAACAACACCGGCATCAATCCCGTCTTCGGTCGGACGGTCGACGTGGACCTGGCGGCCGCCCGCAAGATCACCGAGGTCAACGCACTGGGCACCCTGGCGTGGACGCAGAAGGTCTATCACTCGGGTCTCGGTGAGCGCGGCGGGGCGGTGGTCAACGTGGCCTCGATCGCGGGACTGGCACCCTCGCCGGGCATCGGGTGGTACGGCGCCACCAAGGCACTGGTCATGCGCCTGACGCAGGAACTCGCGGTGGAGGTCGGCCCCGCCGTCCGCGTCAACGCGGTGGCGCCGGGGGTGGTCAAGACACGATTCGCCGAGGCCCTCTACTCCGGCCGCGAGGAGCAGATGTCCGCGGCACTGCCGGCGGGCCGGTTGGGGGTGCCGGACGACATCGCCGGCCCGGTGTCGTTCCTGCTCTCCGACGACGCCCACTGGATCACCGGGCAGACGCTCGTCGTGGACGGCGGGGCGCACATCGTCGGCGCGGGACTGCAGGGCTGACATGTCCTCCATCCAGGAGTTCTGCGCCTCGACCGGCCGCTCGCTCGAGGCGAGCCCCCCGATGGCGGTGGCCGCGCAACCGCTGACGTGGGTGGACAACCCGCCGTGGCAGCGGATCGAGTCGCCGGAGCCGTCGGCGGTGATCTACGTGGACCCGGGGGCCCACCGCGACGGCTTCTCGCCCAACGCCGTGGCCACCTGCGCCCGCGTGGCGCCCGCGATGTCCACCGACGACGCGGTGACCATGATCGTCGCCACCGCGGAGGTCCTGTCCGACTGGACGGTGCTGGAGGAGGTCGCGGGCGAGGGGGACGAGGACGCCGGCGCCGTACGCAGCATCTACCGCTACCTCCGCGGCACCTACACGGCCGAGCCCGGCGAGATGGCCACCTCGAGCCTGATCGTGGGATGGAGCGACGACGAGGCGACCTATGTCTTCCAGTTCGTCGTGACCGGGTGGCGCGAGGACGCGGCCCTGCACGACTCGGCGATGGACTGCCTGCTGATCGGGGAGTGGACGGCAGGCCAGATCGTCGGCGCCATGAGGGGTTGACGCACTCGGGCGGCCGCGGCGTGTCCCGCTAGGGTGGGCGGGATCGAAGTCAGTTGACCAGGAAGGCGGGACCGCCGGTGCAGCTACGCGAGCTGAGTGTGACGGGGGCGTGGGAGATCACCCCCCGCCGGATCTCGGACGACCGCGGGGTCTTCCACGAGGCGTTCACCGACCCGACCTTCCGCCGCCTGACCGGGCACCGTTTCGACCTCGCACAGGTCAACGTGTCGGTCTCGGGGGAGGGGGTCCTGCGCGGCCTGCACTACGCCGACGTGCCGCCCGGGCAGGCCAAGTACGTGATGTGCCCGTCCGGGACGGTGTTCGACGTCGTGGTGGACGTGCGGGTGGGGTCGCCCACGTTTGGTGAGTGGTCCGGGGTGGTCCTCGATTCGAGCGACCAGCGGTCGATCTACGTCCCCGAGGGCGTGGCGCACGGATTCCTCTCGCTGGAGCCGCAGTCCACGGTCATGTACCTGTGCTCGGAGGGGTGGCGACCGGGTGCCGAGCACGCGGTGGACGCGTTCGACTCCCACATCGCGATCGACTGGCCCTCCGTCGCGCTCGACGGCACCCCGGTCACGCACGTGATGAGCCAGAAGGACCGCGACGCCCCGAGTCTGCTCGACGTCGCGGCCGCGGGGCGCCTGCCGCGATGGGAGGACTGCGAGGCTCACGTGGAGCGTCTGCGCGAGGCCACCGCGCGGGTGGACGAGGAGTGGCGCCCGAACGCGGACTGACATACCCTAGGGGGTATCGAACGACGCCCTGTCGGGTCGAGAACCCCATGAAGGAGGACGCCATGTGTTATCCTGTCGCCTGTTCCGTCTGCGGCAAGACCACCTGGGACGGCTGTGGGCAGCACGTCGACCAGGTCAAGGCGGCCGTGCCCGCCGAGAAGTGGTGTGGAGGCGAGCACCCGGTCCCGGCTCGATAACCCCCGGCCCGGTAGTCCCGGCCCGGTAGTCCCGGCGAGGTGGCCCCGGGGCGCCGCGGTCCCGACCTCCATCGGGGGCGTCGGTCCCCACTCCCGCGCCACGGACCCGTCCGGCGGGGTAGAACCGGGGGACACGCACTCCCGTCCCTCCCGGAGGCCCCAGTGAGCACCCCGTACGTCCTCGTCGAGCGCAGCGGTCCGATCGCGCGCGTGACCCTCGACCGGCCCGAGCGCCGCAACCCCCTGTCGTTGCGGATGATGCGCGAGGCCACCGCCGCCATCCGCGACCTCGGTGACGACCCGTCGTGCGGCGTGGTGGTGGTGACGGGGTCGGGCCCGGCGCTGTCCGCCGGGCACGAGATCGGTGAGATGATCGACCGCACCCTCGACGAGGAGCGTGAGGTCTTCGACACCTGCGTCGAGCTCATGGAGTCGATCCAGGCCATCCGCCAGCCCGTGATCGCGGAGGTGCAGGGCCACGCCATCGCCGCCGGGTGTCAGCTCGTGGCGACCTGCGACCTCGCCGTGGCCGTCGACACCGCGAGGTTCGGCACCCCGGGCGTGAGGATCGGCCTGTTCTGCTCGACCCCCATGGTGGCGGTCTCGCGGAACATCGGCCGCAAGCGCGCACTCCAGATGCTCCTGACCGGTGAGACGATCGACGCCGCCACCGCGGTCGAGTGGGGCCTGGTCAACGAGGCGGTCCCCGCCGACCGGCTCCGGGCCCGTGTCGACGAGCTGGCCACCCGGATCGCCGACGCCAGCCCGTTGACCCTGCAGATCGGCAAGCAGGCCTTCTACCGGCAGATCGACCTCCCGCAGGGCGAGGCGTACCGCGAGATGGCCGAGACCATGGCCACCAACGCGGTCACGTGCGACGCGCAGGAGGGCATGACCGCGTTCCTGGACAAGCGCGCCCCGCAGTGGCGCGGCGAGTGACGCCCGCCCGGGAGTTCCGGGCGGTGACCTGCCGGGCGTCGTCGTGGGGGCCTCCCACTAGGATCTGCGCCATGGCGATCTCGGTGATGACGGTCTGTACCGGCAACATGTGTCGGTCACCGCTGGCCGAGCGGCTGCTCTCCGTGCGAGCCGCGCACGCGGGTGTCGACGTGGTCGCGGATTCCGCGGGGACGAGGGCGGTCAACGGTGTGGCGATCCACCCCGAGACCCGCCGGGTACTCGGGGCCCACGGCGGCGACGCCGAGGGTTTCGCCTCCCGTCTGCTCACGCCGCGACTCCTGCAGGGTCACGATCTGGTCCTCACCGCGACACGGGCCCACCGTGACGCCGTGCAGGAGATGGCCCCGCTGATGTGGAAGAAGACCTACACGCTGCTGGAGGCGGCCCACCTCGCCGACGCCGACCGGGCGCTGACCCTCGCGGGGCTGGCGCGGGCCCGACTCGGCGTGGACACCGACGACCCGGCGTGGGACATCGAGGACCCGATCGGCCGCGAGCCCGAGGTCTTCGACCGGACCGGGGCGCAGATCAGCCACGCGGTCGACTCGATCGTCGATCTCCTGGCCCGCTAGGGGTCCAGGGGTTTACGCCCGTCGAGATCCCGTAGGAAATCAGGGTCGTCGTCCGGTGCGATCACGCGCGGCGGGGCCGGCCGTGAACCGGGCCCGAAGGCCCGCCACAGCAGGATTGCCACGGTCACCACACCGATGAGTGCGAACAGCCAGATCACTCGAACCTCCTTCACACCACGATACGTATCCTGGTGTTCATGAGCGAGCGAGACGAGTCGGCAATCCCGGCACAGGTGACCACCGGAACCAGGCCCGGCGCACGGCTGGCCCGCAACATGATGTTCTACACCGTGTTGAGACTGCTGATGGTCGTGGCGTTGACCCTGGTCATCATAGGGATCGGCCGCCTCGCCGGGGTGGACGTCCCGGTGCTCGTCGCGGCGATACTCTCGGTGGTGGTCGCGCTACCGTTGTCCATGATCCTGTTCACCCGCCTGCGCGCGGAGATCAACTCCGACATCTCGGCGGTCGACGCCGACCGGCGGGCCAAGCGCGAGGACCTGCGTCGTCGGATGGACGAGGCCTGACCTAGCTGGTCGGTGCGGGCCAGGGCAACGCCGGGAGCTGCTCCGACCCGAACGAACCCCTCCACCCGAACGGCGGCAGGACCGAGTTCTGGGCTGCCGGGGGTTCGGACTCGACGGTTCCGGGCGCGGTCGGCACCTCTGTCGGCGCCGGTTCCGTGGATCCGGTGGTGGGTTGGCTGACCTGTCCCCCGGTCGTGGTGGTCTCGACCTCGCCCGGGGTGGAGGGCTCCGTGCCTCCGGGAGAGGTGGGCGGGCTGGTCGGTGAGGTGGTCGGCGGCGTCGTGCCCTCCGGTGGGGTCACCGGCGTGCCCGGTGTCGTCTCCTCGGTGGTGCCGTCGCCCGGACCGTTCTCCGTCGGCTCGTCCGGGTCCCCGTCGGGCTCGTCGGCGTCGAACCACGGATCCTGCACACCGACGTCCGTCCGCGGTTGGGCCGGAGTCCACTGGGTGGTCGGGGTGCCCGCCGCGGGCTGGCGGGGAGGAGCGTAGGTCCCCGTCTCGTCGTCGGCGACGTACAGCGCACCCGGGGCGGGCTGCACCCCGATGTAATAGCGGCTGAGGCAGTGGTCGGTGACGCTCTGGCTACCGTCCGTGAAGACGGTCATCCCGGGGGTGCCGCCGTCGGCCTCGGTCGCGCACCGCGCGATGAAGCGACCCGGTTGGGTCTCACGCTCGGTCGGTTCGGCCGCGGAGGTCAGTTCGGTGGCAGAGGCGGACCCCGGGGCTTCAGACAGGACCTGCGGATCCGGCTGTGCGCACGACGCCGCCACCAGCGCGATCGCGCCGGCGGACAGGAGCACCCGAATTTGCATAACGATAGTGTCTCAGTTCCGTCAAAGGATGGCTACCGGTCGACGCTGTGGAACACGTCATGCCGGGGGTCAGATGCCGGCCGCCCGCGTGCGGACCGCGCCGAGTGAGGCCACGGCGGCGGCGAGGACGGCGGCCCCGAGCCCACCGACTCCCACCGTGATCAGATCGGTCACCGGTGGCGCGATGTTACCGGCGATCCCGGGGCCCACCATGGCGACCGCGCCGAGCCTGCCGAACGCCGCACCCAGGACCACCCCGAGTGCCGAGGCGCTCGCCGCCACCAGTGCGGTCTCCGCGACGAGCATCAGCCACACGCCGGTCCGGGTGACGCCCACGCCGCGGAGCAACCCGATCTCGCGCGTCCGCTCCCGGACCGCGAGCGTGAGCGTGTTGACCACTCCCACCAGTGCGAGCGCCACCGCCACCGCCAGCAGGAGCGAACTGGACGTGAGCACGGTCCGGACGGAGCCCGCGATCTGGTCGCGGGAGGCGAACGTCTCGGTGACCGCCAGCGACGGGTCGGCGTCCACCACCGCCGACCTCACCCCGTCGAGCGCCGCCTCGAGGGATTCGCCCTCGAGGTCGTCGTCCATCCGCAGCCACTGCTCGGTGCGCGGGACGAACTGCTGCGGGATCTCCTGACCCTCCGGCCAGGGGGATCCGTCCGGCAGGTGCGCCACGGGCCAGTCGGGGACACTGCCCGGGGCGGCGAGGGCCCACTGGTCGGACGAGCGGCGCACGACGAGGTCCCGTCCGTCGTCGTCGGTGAAGAAGCGGAACCGGACGGTGTCGCCGTCACGGGCGTCCGCGGCGACGGGGGAGGACTCGGGCAGCACGATCTCGCCCGGGCCGGGAAGGGTGACCTCGCGGCGCATCACCTGTGCCACCCGTGACGGATCGGCCACGCGCAGGACCGTGCGCCTACCGTCGTCGTCGCGGGCGTACATGTCGACGACGACGAGGGAGTCCGCCACCCCGTCCAGTCCCGCCAGCTGCTCGGGCAGCCCGCCGGGCAACATCCCGTCGGGTGCGGTGACGGCAACGTCCAGCGGGACGCGGTCGACCAGTCGCGACTCGATGGCGGGCCCCAGCAGGGCGATCCCGGTGACCATGGTCGAGGTGAGGGTCACGCCCACCAG
>NZ_JAALEA010000148.1 GCF_014145145.1 Dietzia cercidiphylli | reverse complement strand
ACCGCCTCGGCCACCGGGTTCACCGCACCGGCGGCCAGCCCCAGCGCCACGATCTCGGCCCCGTCGGGCACCCCCGCGACAGCGATCCGCATCGCCCGCGACACCCCGCGAAGTTCGTCGGCGGCCGATGCTCGAGCCTCCACCGGGGCCACGTCCGCCAGGACCCGCTCGGCCACCGCGGTGAGCAGCGCCTGCTTGGACGGGAAATGCCAGTACAGCGCACTCGGCTGGACGTTCAATCGCGTCGCCAGCGTGCGCATCGACATGCCGGGCAACCCCGCTTCGTGCAGGAGTCCGAGCGCGGTGTCGACGACGGCCGACTTGTTGAGAGCCACGACCGGTAACCCTATCGCCCCTCCCGCGGCTCCGACGCGCCTGCAACCTGAACGCTGTACAAGTCGGCGAATTCCCGCTACCTTAACGGCGTTCAATGAACGGCGTTCAGGAGGAACCATGGCCACCACGACCACCCGTTGGCACGAGCTCGCGGACCGCATTCTCGACGGCGGGGCGATCGACGCGACGGAGGCGCTCGCCGTGCTCGACTCGTCCGACGCCGAGCTCATGGAAGTAGTCGCGGCGGCGTCCCGGCTGCGGTTCGAGCACTTCGGCAACAAGGTCAAGGTCAACTACCTGGTCAACCTCAAGAGCGGCCTGTGCCCAGAGGACTGCTTCTACTGCTCGCAGCGCCTCAACTCCACCGCTGGCATCCTGCGCTACACCTGGCTGAACACCGAGGAGGCCGTCACCGCGGCCAAGGCGGGCATCGCGGCCGGCGCCTCGCGCGTGTGCCTGGTCGCCAGCGGCACCGGCCCGAGCAACCGCGAGGTCGGCAAGGTCTCGGACATCATCGAGGCCATCAAGTCCGACACCCCGGGCGTCGAGGTGTGCGCCTGCCTGGGCGCGCTGAAGGACGGTCAGGCCGAGAAGCTCTGCGCGAGCGGCGCCGACGCCTACAACCACAACCTCAACACGGCGGAGAGCCACTACGAGGAGATCTGCACGACCCACACCTACGCCGACCGCGAGCACACCGTGAGCCAGGCGCACGGCGCGGGCCTGTCGGCGTGCTCGGGCTTCATCGCCGGCATGGGCGAGACCCGCGAGCAGCTGGTCGAGCTGGCCTTCGACCTGCGCGCCAAGGGCGTCGACTCGATCCCGGTGAACTTCCTGCTGCCCTTCG
>NZ_JAALEA010000147.1 GCF_014145145.1 Dietzia cercidiphylli | reverse complement strand
CGGGGCGCAGGGTCAGCGCGCGGGTCACGGTCGCACCCGCACCGACGGCCTGGGGGACGGACGGCAGCGCCTGCCCGTCGACGAGCACGGGCAACGCGACCCGGCGCTTGTCGGGTCCGGTGAGCGCGGCGCGCAGGTCGCCGGAGTAGGCGGACCCCGTCGAGTCCATCCGGACCGAGGCGTCGAGCACCTGTCCGTCCCGGTCCGGCCGGAGCACCGCACCACCCACCGCCGTGAGCCGTACGGGAAGGGAGACGACGGGATCGGCGGACCGGGTCGAGGACGGGGTGCCGTCCCCGACCACGGGCCACCCGCCGACCCAGTCCAGGCGGTCGAGCATCATGTACCTCCGCTGCACCCCGTTGGGGAGCACGGCGCTGCCGCGGGGGGCGGCGTGATAGAGCATCCAGTCCTGCCCCGCGTCGTCGGTGGTCACGTCGACGTGACCCGGTCCCACCCAGTCGGCGTCACCCTTGAGGATCACGTCGCCGGGCAGCGGGGAACCCGGCCCCTGCACCAACGGGCGCTGTTGCCGATCGGAGTACGGGCCCATCACGTCGTCGGCGCGGCCACCCAACACCCGGTACTGGGACTGCTCGCCGTTGCAACACAGTCCAGCACTGGTGAACAGGTGCGTCCTGCCCTCGCGGCTGACGATGGCGGGGGCCTCGACGCCCGTACCGGCCACCAGGACGGGGTCGCCGATCAGAGCTGTCCCCGCTGGGTTCATCCGCACCGCGTGGATCCCCTCGAAGTTCCCCATGAACATGACCGGGCCGTCTGCCGTGAACACCACCTCGGGGTCCATCGGATCCAGATCCCGATAGGGCGCGTCGGCCCCGTAGCAGACGATCGGCGCACCGCCGTGGGTCCACGGGCCCTCGATCCCGGGCGCGGTGGCCATCCCGATACAGGGGGCCGGCCCGCCGGTCGTGTAGTACATGACCGCTCCGGCGTCGGCGACGTGGACGTCCGGCGCCCACAGGTACGACCCCGACGGTGCCCACGAGGGACGGGATCCGAAGGCGTCCCCCACGTACTCCCACTCGACCAGGTCGAAGGACCGGAAGTGCGGGACGAGCCGGTACCCGGCACCGTCCGACCAGTCGTCCGAGGACGCGTAGACGTGGAAGGCGCCGTCCGCTCCCCTCTGGACCGACGGGTCCGGGGCGATGGAGGAGATCACCGGGTTCGCGGCCGCGGGCACCGCCGCGGTGGCGGACACGAGGGGGACGACGACGGCCAGCGCGGCGGCGCCGAGGGCGCGCGCTCCTCGCGAGATTTTCATCGGCCGAGCATAGACCCATGAACCGTCTTTATGTGACCGTACGTAACTCCCGGTTGGAGCCCCGCTCCGCGCTCTCTATCTCGCCCCGCGCTCCTTGCGCAACAGGAACCGCTGGATCTTGCCCGACGGCGTCTTGGGCAGCTCACGGGCGAAGTGGACCTTCCGGGGGAACGCGTGGGCCGCGAACTCCGTCTTGACCCACTTCTGCAGTTCCTCCGCCTTGTCGTCGTCACCCTCGACACCCTCGCGCAGCACGACGTACGCCTCGAGTACCTCACCGGCCAGTTCGTCGGGGACGCCGATGATCGCCGACTCCAGCACGTCCGGGTGCTTGGCCAGGACGGACTCCACGTCGAACGGGCCGATCCGGTAGCCGGACATGATGATCACGTCGTCGTCGCGGCTGGAGAAGTAGAAATGACCGTCGGCGTCGAGCTTGGCCGCGTCGCCCGTGTAGTACCAGCGGCCGTCCGCGCTGAACCGCTCGGCCGTCTTCTCGGGCGCGTCGTGGTACCCCGTGAACCACATGAGCGGGCTGGCGGGGACGTCGATCGCGACGCGGCCGAGCTCCCCCACCGGCGCGGTTTCGTCGGAGTCGGCCGCGAGCACGGTGCACCCCCACCCGGGAAGCGGCACTCCCATGGACCCGGGACGGACGTCCTCGCGCAGCGAGTCGTGCCAGGGGTTGATGATGAACATCCCGTGCTCGGTCTGGCCGTACTGGTCCCGGACCTCGACACCGAACTGCTCGATCGACCACTCGATCACCTCCGGGGTGAGCGGCTCACCGGCGGCGGAGGCCCGGCGGAGCCTCACGTCCGGCGCGATGTCGCGCTTGGCGCGCATCGTCCGGTAGACCGTCGGCGCCGCCGCGAAGTTGGTGACCCCGTAGTACTGCAGGACGGCGAACGCCAACTCCGGGGTGTATCGGGCGTGGAGGAGCAGGCTGCGGCGGCCCACCGCCAGCGGACCGAGGATGCCGTAGTAGAGGCCGTACGCCCAGCCCGGATCGGCACCGTTCCAGAACACGTCGTCGGCGCGCACGTCCAGACCGGTCTCGATGTACTGGTGGAACGCGGCGAGCGCGCGGACGGGGACGACGACCCCCTTGGGGGTGCCGGTGGTGCCCGAGGTGAAGAGCATCACCATCCCGGCGTCAGGGCCGGTGACCGCGGCGCCGCGACCGGGCTCCTGGTTGCCGACGATCGTGTCGAGGTCGAGGTCTCCCTCCCGGGCACCGGGGCAGTCCGCCAGCCCGGCCACGACCACCGGGACGGACGTGCTCTCGAGCTTCCCCCGCTGGTCGGCGTCGGACACGATCACCCGGGCGTCGCCGCCGGTGATCCGCATCTCGATGGCGGGCCAGGCGAACGCGGTGAACAGCGGCATGTGCACCGCGCCCAGGCGCCAGATCCCCATGAGCGTGAACACCAGGTCCGCGGACTTGGCCATGAGCGTGGCGACCCGGTCCCCCTCGCCCACACCGAGGGCCGCCAGGGCGGCGGCCACCTTCTCGCTCCCGACCTTCAGCTCGCCGTAGGTGATGTCGCGACCGGACAGGTCGGCGTCGATCACGGTGAAGGCCACGGCGTCAGGGTCGTGGCGGTCGCACAGGAACTCCGCCGCACTCGCACCGGGGACGTCGTAGATCGCCAGGAGCTCGTCCGGGGACAGGGGCGTACCGGTGGGCGGCGTGGTCTCGGTCGTATCTGCAGACATGTCTGCAGATACTGCTGCAGAGGCCCGCCGCACACCACCCACCGACGGGCACCCCCGCTTTCGGGGCTGGTACGACTGCTCCGGAGCCGTGCACTCTAATGGGACCACCCGACGATTCCCGCACGTACCCGGAAGGACTCCCATGGCCGTCGACCGACTGCTCCCCAGCGACGAGGCGTACGAACTCCTCGACATGACCCGCTCGGTCGCGGACAAGCTGCTCGAGCCGATCGCGGCCGAGCACGAGCGGAACCACACCTATCCCGAGGGGCTCTTCGCGCAACTCGGCGAGGTGGGCCTGCTGGGGCTGCCCTATCCGGAGGAGTTCGGCGGCGGCGACCAGCCGTACGAGGTGTACCTGCAGGTGCTCGAGGAGCTCGGTGCCCGGTGGGCGGCTGTCGCCGTCGCGACGAGCGTGCACGGTCTGTCCTGCTTCCCCCTGGCCACCGCCGGCTCCGACGAGCAGAAGGCCGAGTGGCTGCCCGGGATGCTCGCCGGCGAGCAGATCGGCGCGTATTCGCTCTCGGAGCCACAGGCCGGGTCGGACGCGGCGGCGCTGCGGTGCCGCGCCGAGCGCGAGGGTGACGAGTTCGTGGTCACCGGCACCAAGTCCTGGATCACACACGGTGGGATCGCCGACGTGTACAACACCTTCGTCCGCACCGGCGAGGGGTCCCGCGGAATCTCGTGTCTCCTGGTCCCCCGCGACACCGAGAACCTGACGTTCGGGAAGCCCGAGGACAAGATGGGCCTGAACGGCGTGCCCACCACCACCGCCGCCTACGAGGGCGCCCGGGTCGACGCCGCCCGTCTCTTGGGCGCCGAGGGCGACGGACTGCGCATCGCGTTCTCCGCCCTGGACTCGGGCCGGCTCGGGATCGCCGCGGTGGCCACCGGCATCGCGCAGCGGGCACTCGACGACGCGGTCGCCTACGCCAATGAGCGCGAGGCGTTCGGCAAGACCATCATCGGCCACCAGGGCCTGGGCTTCCTGCTGGCGGACATGGCCGCGGCCGTGACCTCCGCCCGCGCCACGTACCTCGACGCCGCCCGGCGCAAGGACGCCGGCCGTCCCTACTCCCGCCAGGCCTCGATCGCCAAGCTCACCGCCACGGACGCGGCGATGAAGGTCACGACGGACGCGGTCCAGGTGCTCGGCGGCGTCGGCTACACCCGGGAGTTCCCCGTGGAGCGGTACATGCGCGAGGCCAAGATCACCCAGATCTTCGAGGGCACCAACCAGATCCAGCGACTGGTGATCGCCCGCGACCTCGCCGTCTGAGTCCCCGGCGGCCCGTCCGGCCCGGAGCGCCTAAGGTTGGCGGCATGTCCTCCCTCCCCGACGCCTCCGCTCCCGCGGGCACCGAGTACGTGGTCCTCCTCTCGGAGGACGGCCAGCCCGTCGGCTCCGCGGACAAGGCCACCGTCCACACCACCGACACCCCGCTGCACCTGGCGTTCTCGTGCCACGTGGTCGACGAGGAGGGCCGCGTCCTGCTCACCCGTCGCGCGCTGCACAAGCGCGCCTGGCCGGGTGTGTGGACCAACTCGTTCTGCGGTCACCCCGCACCGGGCGAGGACCCCGCCGAGGCGATAGTGCGACGGGCGGAACAGGAACTCGGGACGCGCGTGGACGGGATCGAGCCGGCGTTGCCGGACTTCCGGTACCGGGCGGTGGACGACTCCGGAATCGTGGAGAACGAGATCTGCCCCGTGTTCACCGCCCGCATCCGCGCCGACCTGGCCCCGCGGGCGGACGAGGTGTGTGCCCACCACTGGGCCCGGCCCGAGGACGTGCGCAAGGCCATCGACGCGACGCCGTTCGCGTTCAGCCCCTGGCTGGTCGCGCAGGCGCCGCGCATGGCCCTCTACGCTCGTTGAGGACGGGCTCGGTGAGGACAGGCGCGTTGAGGACGGCGGATCGGCCGTCAGCCCGGCGGGCTGCCGCGGTCAGCCCGGGATGCTGATGTGTCCCTCCTCGGCCGCCAGGCCGATGTCGCGACGGAAGTGACCGCCGCCCAGCTCGACCCCGTCGAGGATCCGGTAGGCCTCCGCGCGCGCGGCGGCGAGGTCGGGACCGGTCCCGACGACCGACAGGACCCGCCCCCCGGCCGAGACCAGTCGCCCGTTCTCGTCCCGGGCCGTCCCGGCGTGGAAGACCCCCGGCTGCTCGGCGCCCTCGATCACGTCCCCCCGGCGTGGCGAGGACGGGTAGTTCTCCGCGGCCAGCACGACGGTCACGGCGGCGCCGTCGCGCCACACCAGCGGAGGCAGCTCGGCGAGACGGCCGGTGGCCACCGCGTGGAGGGCCTGCCCGAGGGGCGACTCCAGTAGCGCCAGGACCGCCTGCGTCTCGGGATCACCGAAACGGCAGTTGAACTCCACGACCTCGGGGCCGGACGCGGTGATCGCCAGACCCGCGTACAGGAGACCGGAGAAGCCGCATCCCCGTGCGACCATCTCGCGGGCGACCGGCTCACACACCTCGGAGACGATCCGGTCGACCATCCCCTGCGGCAGCCACGGCAGGGGGGTGTAGGCACCCATCCCGCCGGTGTTGGGTCCGCGGTCCCCCTCACCGACACGCTTGTGATCCTGAGCGGGGAGGAGCGGGACCACCGTCTCGCCGTCCACGAGACAGAACAGCGACACCTCGGGGCCGTCGAGGAAGGACTCGAGCAGAACCGGGTGCCCGTCGTCCAGGCAGGCGAGCGCGTGGGCGTGCGCGGCGGCGCGGTCCGGCGTGACCACGACCCCCTTGCCGGCCGCGAGACCGTCGTCCTTGACCACCCAGGTGGGGCCGAACCGGTCGAGCGCCTCGTCCAGGTCGGCGGGCGAGTCGACGACCTCGGCGCGCG
>NZ_JAALEA010000146.1 GCF_014145145.1 Dietzia cercidiphylli | reverse complement strand
CCGCCGCCCGCGACATCCGCGGGCGGCGGCCTCGTCCGTGATCGGGGACGGCCCGGGCTCACCTCACGGTGATCGGCCCTCGGAGCTCAGCCTTCGGCGGCGAGCTGGCCGCAGGCGGCGGCGATCTCCTGCCCACGGGTGTCCCGGACGGTGCAGGAGACACCGGACTGCTGGACCGCGGCGACGAACGCGTCCTGCTGGGGCTTCGGGCTGGCGTCCCACTCGCTGCCCGGAGTCGGGTTGAGAGGGATCAGGTTGACGTGGGCCATGGGCCCGAGGCGCTGTACGAGCAGCCGACCGAGCATCTCCCCGCGCCACGTCTGGTCGTTCACATCGCGGATCAACGCGTACTCGATCGACACCCGCCGGCCCGTGGCGTCGGCGTAGTGCCGCGCGGCGTCCATGACCTCGGAGACGGGCCACCGGTTGTTGACCGGCACGAGGGTGTCGCGCAGTTCGTCGTCAGGGGTGTGCAGCGAGACCGCCAGGGTCACCTGGAGTCCCTCCTCCGCGAGGCGATGGATCGCGGGGACGACTCCGACCGTCGAGACCGTGACCGAACGCTGGGACAATCCGAACCCGGACGGCGGCGGCGAGACGATCCCCCGGACAGCCGTGAGGACCCGCTTGTAGTTGGCCAGCGGCTCACCCATCCCCATGAACACCACGTTGGACAGTCGTCCCGGGCCGCCGGGGACCTCGCCGTCCCGCATCGCCCGGGCGGCCTCGCGCACCTGCTCGAGGATCTCGGCGGCCGAGAGGTTGCGGTCGAGCCCGGCCTGGCCGGTGGCGCAGAACGGGCACGCCATGCCGCACCCGGCCTGGCTGGAGATGCACAGCGTCGCCCGGTCCGGGTAGCGCATGAGCACGCTCTCCACCAGCGAGCCGTCGTGCAGCTTCCACAACGTCTTGCGCGTGGTGCCCCCGTCGGCGGAGATGTGCCGGACCGAGGAGGCCAGGCGCGGGAACAACTCGGAACCGATCTGTTCACGCAGACCGACCGGGAGGTCCGTCATCTCCGCGGGGTCGGCCTCGAGTCGTCCGAAGTACTGGTTGGCGAGCTGCTTCCCCCGGAAGGCGGGGACCCCCAGTTCGCTCATCGCCGCAGCCCGGCCCTCTGCGTCGAGGTCGGCGAAGTGACGAGGCGGAAGACCCCGGCGGGGGGCGTCGAAGACGAGGGGTAGTGGTTCAACCATGATGGCTGCCATTGTGTCAGAAACCGGACCGCACGACACACCGCCAGCGGATGCCGTCGGCGCCGGTGAGGGAATAGAGTCCTCCCATGGCCACGCGTTCGCACGAACCAGTTGATCCCCAGCACACCGACCACACCGCCGGAGCAGCGGAGATCGCGCCGGTCGAGGACACCCACGCCTCGGCTCCTGCGACGGTCCCCGCCGGGGACTCACGCGGTGGACGCGGGAGCCACGACGACGACGTCATGGACACCCACGGCGGCAAGCTGGGGTCGGCCTGGGTGGGACTGGTCCTCGGCGCCCTGGTGACGATCCTGTTGCTGATCTTCATCGCGCAGAACACCACGTCCACGGGCGTGCGGTATCTGGGGCTGGAGTTCAGCCTCCCCCTGGGGGTCCTGATCCTGTTCGCCGCCATCGCCGGCGCGCTGATCATGGCGCTGTTCGCCGGATTCCGGATCCTGCAGCTGCGGATGCGCGCCCGGAAGGCGCGCAAGGTGTCGGCCCGCCACCACTGAGGGGTGTCGTCCCCACGGCCGACCGCCGGTGAGCGCGCCCCCGCACGCTCAGGTCGGGACGACGTAGGTGAAGATGATCCACACCACGACGGCGGTGGGCAGGACCGAGTCGAGGCGGTCCATGAACCCGCCGTGACCCGGCAGCATGGTGCCCATGTCCTTGATGCCGAGGTCACGCTTGACCTGTGACTCGATGAGGTCGCCCAGGGTCGCCGTGAAGACAGTGAGGACGCCGAGCAGGACGCCCTTGAGGAAGTTGTCGTCGAACAGCAGCACCACCACGAGCGCCCCGCCGATGATGGCGAACACCATCGATCCGGCGAAACCCTCCCACGACTTCTTGGGGCTCACCGCGGGCGCCATCGGATGTCTGCCGAACAGCACGCCGGTGACGTATCCCCCGACGTCCGAACACACCACCAACAGGATCAGGGCGACGACTCGCTGCGCCCCGTGGTCGCCGTCCGCGAGCATGGCGCCGAGAGCGCCCGGGACCGCGATCCACACGAGGACGAACACGGCGACCGAGACGTCCCGGAAATAGTTCTGTGGGGCCGTGGTCAGTCCCGCCATCAGGAGGCGCCAGACCAGGACCAGGACGGTGGTGGCGGCGAACGCGGCGAAGGCGCCCTTTGCCTCGGCGAAGAACCCGGCCCAGACCATCGCCTGTCCACCGAGGAGCAGGGGCACCAGTGGGAGGCGGAACTGCGCCTGCCGGAGCCGCTTGAACACCTCCCAGGTCCCGATGGCCACGGCACCGGCCGCGACCAGGTACCAGGCCCTGGGGTTGAACGCGATGCTCGCGATCACCAGCGCCCCGAGCCCGATTCCCACGGGGATGGCGCGGGTCAGGTCCCTGCCCGCCCGCGACGGCGGAGCCGCGGCCGCGGCGGTGGGCCCGGGTGGGCCGGGCGGGGCGGTGTCCACGGCATTCTCCTCGAGTCTCGGGGGTGGGTCGGAAGGTGATGGAAGATCAGACCTCCATCAGCTCGCCTTCCTTGGCCTTGACGAGCTCGTCCACGTCTGCCACGAAGCGATGGGTGAGCTTGTCGAGTTCCTTCTCGGCGGCGTTGACCTCGTCCTCGCCCGCCTCACCGTCCTTGACGATGCGCTTGAGCTCGTCCATCGCCTTACGCCGGACGCCACGGAGCGCGATACGCCCGTCCTCGGCCTTCGACTTGGCCTGCTTGACCAGATCGCGCCGGCGCTCCTCGGTGAGCTGTGGGACCGTCACGCGCAGAACCTGGCCGTCGTTGGTCGGGTTGACGCCGAGATCCGAGTTCCGGATGGCGTTCTCGATCGGACCGATCTGGGACATCTCGTACGGCTTGATGATGAGCATCCGGGGCTCGGGCACCGCGATACTCGCCATCTGGGTGATGGGGGTCAGGGTCCCGTAGTACTCGCAGAGCACCCGGTTGAACATGCCGGGGTTGGCGCGACCGGTACGGATGGCGGCGAGCTCGTCACGGACGTGCTCCACGGCCTTCTCCATCTTCTCCTCGGCCTCGAGCAGGGTGTCGTCGATCATGTGTTGTCTTCCGTTCTCTACGTGGATGAGGGGCGCGGATCCCGCGCCTCAGGCCGGGCTGCTGACCAGGGTCCCGATCTCCTCACCGGCGACGGCGCGCGCGATGTTGCCCTCGGTGAGGAGGTTGAAGACCAGGATGGGCATCTTGTTGTCCATGCAGAGGCTGAACGCGGTCGTGTCGGCGACCTTCAGTCCCCGTTCCAGGCACTCGCGGTGCTCGATCCGTGCGAAGAGTTCGGCGTCGGGGTTGGTCCGCGGGTCGTCCGAGTAGATCCCGTCGACGGCCTTGGCCATCAACAGCACCTCGGCCTTGATCTCGAGCGCCCGTTGGGCGGCTGTCGTGTCGGTGGAGAAGTAGGGCATTCCCATGCCCGCGCCGAAGATCACCACACGCCCCTTCTCCAGATGCCTCTCGGCACGAAGGGGGATGTACGGTTCCGCGACCTGACCCATGTGGATGGCGGTCTGCACCCGCGTGGACACGCCCTCCTGCTCGAGGAAGTCCTGCAGCGCCAGACAGTTCATGACGGTGCCGAGCATCCCCATGTAGTCGCTCCGTGCGCGGTCGAGGCCACGCTGCTGCAACTGGGCGCCGCGGAAGAAGTTCCCGCCGCCGATGACGATCGCGATCTGCGCGCCCGTGCGGGACACCTCGGCGATCTGCCTGGCGACCGACTGGACCACATCGGGGTCGATCCCCACGCCGCCCCCGCCGAACATCTCTCCGCCCAGCTTGAGCATCACACGCTTGTAGCCGTCCCGCGGGTCGGTCATCGCTCTCCTCGTCCCGGACGGATCACGCCCGTCTCGTGCGTCAACGCCCCCGACGTCGTCGTCGAGAAGCCGTACGGCCCT
>NZ_JAALEA010000145.1 GCF_014145145.1 Dietzia cercidiphylli | reverse complement strand
GCGGTCCTCGGCCCCGGCGCGGTGCACGTGCCGGACTGGATGGACCGCCCGCAACAGGAGTACCTGCTGCGGGCCTGCGTGGACTGGGCGTCCGCGCGGCCGCCGCGGTCGATCGTGCTGCCCGGCGGGGGGAGGATGTCGGTGCGGACGCTCTGCCTGGGGCGGCACTGGACGCCCTACCGGTACGACGACGACGAGGTGGTCCCGCCTCTGCCGGACTGGCTGGTCCGGGCGGCGCGATCCGGGCTCGAGACGGCGACCGCCGTGGACCCGTCGCTGGGCGATCCGGGGTACACCCCCGACGCGGCGCTGGTGAACCTCTACGGCCGTGACGCCACCATGGGCCTGCACCAGGACCGCGACGAGGCCAGCTCGGCGCCGGTGGTCTCGCTGAGTCTCGGCGACGCCTGCACCTTCCGCTTCGGTACCCCACACCACCGTGGCCGCCCGTACACCGACGTGCGGTTGGAGTCCGGTGACCTCGTGGTGTTCGGTGGACCGTCGAGGATGGCCTTCCACGGTGTTCCCAGGGTGTTCGACGGCACCGCGCCGGCCTGGTGCCGGGACGTGCTCGGCGCGGGTCCGGGGCGCGTCAACATCACCCTCAGGCAGACCCGCTGACGGGCCCCCGACCGGCCCCGGCCTGGCCTCACCGGTCCCGACCGGCGGGCTCGCGTGCCGGTCAGGGCCGCATGCGCCGGAAACTCACCACGGGCCGGTCCCCGGCCACGTCTTCTCGGGGTGCGCACACCGACTCCACCTGCCGGCGGGCCTGCTCGGGGACGGGGGTGCCGGGGTCGAGGACCGAGAGGTACTCCTTGTGCTCGGCCAGCGCGGCGACGGCCGGTTCGACGAACCCCTCGACGTCCACGTAGTGGGTGGGCTGCGGTGCGGACTCGAACCACATCCGGGGACGCCCCTCGGCGGCGTCCACGCCGACGGCGGCCACCAGGTCGTCGTACGTCGCGCCCACCGCGGCACCGAACTCCATGTGATCGCTCTGGTTGGGGGCACCGGGCGCCCACTCGGGCCCCGAGTACAGGGAGATCACGATGTCCGGCCGGTGACGGCGGAGGGAGTCCGCGATCGCGTCGCGGAGCTCCGAGTCGTTGACGATCCTGCTGTCGGGGAAACCGAGGAACTCCACCTCCTCGACGCCCACGATCGCCGAGGAGCGGCGCTGTTCCTCCTCCCGGACCGGTCCGGCGATCGAGGGGGGCATCCCCTCGATCCCCGCCTCGCCGCTCGAGGCCAGCACGTAGACGATGTGGCGACCCTCCGCGGTCCAGCGGGCCACCGCGGCGGACATGCCGTACTCGGGATCGTCGGGATGGGCGACCAGGACCAGGCCGCGGGTCCAGTCGGTGGGAAAGGGCTCGGGTGGGGTCATGGGGAGAGTATTGCCGATCCGGGGTGACGAGTCGGTAGCGTCCGAACACATGGCCCTCACCGAGTGGTTGCTCTCCGCGAACGAGCGGGGCAACCCTGACACCCGTCTGGATTCCCGTCATCCCGGGAACGAGGCCTGGTCGGAGGGCAACGAGGTCCGCCCACTGGTCCACGGGGCCACGTACTTCGCCGAGCTCTTCGACAGGATCGAGACCACCGGGCAGGGCGATCTGATCCTGTTCACCGACTGACGCGGCAACGTCCTGCTGGACATGCGGGTGCCGCCGCGCGGGTCGCACCACCAGAAGATGGTGGTGATCCGACACGCGGACGCCCCGCGGCGGGACGTGGCCTACGTGGGCGGCATCGACCTGTGCCATTCGCGGCGGGACGACGCCCGACACCGGGGCGACCCGCAGGCGCAGTCGATGTCCGAGGTCTACGGGGTGACGCCGCCGTGGCACGACGTGCAGTGCGCCATCTCGGGACCGGCCGTGTACGACGCCGAGACGGTGTTCCGGGAACGGTGGGAGGACCCGGCGCCCCTGACGCGGTCGCGTCGCCGGTTCCGCGTGGACCGCGACCACGTGGACGTGCGCGCCGAACCGTTGCCCCCGCAGGCGCCGCCGCCGCCGGCGGTGCCGGGTGGCACGCACGTCGTCCAGCTGCTCCGCACCTACGCCGGCCGACACGGTCGACGTGCCTACCCGTTCGCACGGAGGGGTGAGCGCAGCGTCGCCCGCGGGTACGCCAAGGCGTTCGAGCGTGCCCGTGACCTCATCTACGTGGAGGACCAGTACCTGTGGTCGCGCGCGATCGCGGACTCCTTCGTGGAATCGCTCCAGCGGGACGAGGGATTGCACCTGGTCGTCGTGATGCCCCGGTGGACGGACAGCGACAACCCGGTCTCCCGTCTCCCGCAGCTCCTCGGCCGGCAGCGCGCCATGAGCCGACTCGCCGCCGCGGCCCCCGGCCGGGTGGCCTTCTACGCGCCGGAGAACTCCGACGGCACCCCGGTCTACGTCCACGCCAAGGTGTGCGTCGTGGACGACACCTGGTGTTCGGTCGGCTCCGACAACTTCAGCCGGCGCTCGTGGACCCACGACTCGGAACTCTCGGCGGTGGTGGTGGACACGGCCGCGTCCGATCACAGTCCGTACGCCCGCAGACTGCGTCTGACCCTGGCCGCCGAGCACCTCGGGCGCGGCGTGGACGGTCCGGGGTATCCGGGGGACGTGTCGGAGATCGCGCACGGGGACGGCGATCCGGGCGACGACGACGACCTCGCGCGCCTGATGCACGACTGCCCCGACGCGGTGGGGACGTTTCGGACCTTCGCCGACTCGGCCGCCGCGCTCGAGGAGTGGCATCGCGGCGGTCGCCGGGGGACGCGGCCCCCGGGTCGGCTGCGTCCGCTC
>NZ_JAALEA010000144.1 GCF_014145145.1 Dietzia cercidiphylli | reverse complement strand
GCGCGGGCCGGCCCGACTGGCCCGATTGGCCCGATTGGCCCGACTGCGCGGGTTGACCGGATCTGCCGGACTTCTGGCCCTGGCCGCCCTGGCTGCTCCGGTGGTGCTGGGGCTTGTCCTGTCCCTGCGCGGTCCGCTGGCCGTCGGAGCGCTGGCCGGAGCTGCGCTCGGAGCCCTGACCAGCGGAATCCGAGGTGGGCGTCACGGATCCGGCGGCCCGCCGTGCACGACGCCGCCGCGGCGGGTTAGCGCGCGGTTCGACGGGGCGTTCGGCTTCGGACACCCATCGATGCTACCGGCCGATGTCGCGTGTTCCGTAAATCGTCGGCGTGCCGCCCGCGGATACGGTCAGGTCAGGTGTCAGCGGGCGGGCCACGGCTAGAGTCCGCGACATGAGCTCAGGATCCGCAGGCCACGCCCTGGTCCTCCGTCACCGGGCCAAGCCGGGGCGGCGGGACGAGCTGGTCGAGGTGTGGCGCCGGCACATGCCGGACGCGGTGCAGGCGAACGACGGGCACCGGGCGTACGTGTTCTGCGCGTCCCACGCCGACCCCGATGTCCTGCTGGTGTTCCAGCAGTACCGCGACGCCGCCGCGGCACAGGAGTTCCTCGGAAACCCCGCGTACCTGGCGTACCTGGAGGAGTCGGGTGACCTGTTGACCGGCCCCCCGGAGGTCGAGGCCGTGGAGCCGCTGTGGTCCAAGGTGGCCGGACCGACTCGGTAAGGTCTCCGCTGTGACAGCCCGCAACCCCCACCCAGACCCGCGCGCCTCATCGGACCGCCACGACGCGGCGGTGTTCTCCGGACTGCAGGACGGACCGGGGACCCCGCCCGACCCGGCGGAGTACGAGGCGCGGCGGGTGCGGCTCCTGGCGGGCGCCCAGACGACTCTCAACGACCACGCGGACGTGGTGGCCCCTCTCGCGGCCGCGTTCGGCGAGGCCGGCCACGAGCTCTACCTGGTCGGCGGAAGTGTGCGCGACGCCCTCCTCGGTCGACTCGGCACCGACCTGGACTTCACCACCGACGCGCGACCCGACACGGTCCGCGGCATCCTCGAGTCCTACGCGGACACCGTGTGGGACACCGGGATCGAGTTCGGCACCCTCTCGGCGGTCAAGCACGACGCCTCCGGTATCGAGCAGCAGATCGAGATCACCACGTACCGCGCGGACTCCTACGACGGGGTGACCCGGAACCCCGAGGTGGTCTTCGGCGACACCCTCGAGGGCGACCTGGTCCGCCGCGACTTCACGGTCAACGCCATGGCGGTGCGCCTGCACCCCGACGGGCGTCACGAGTTCTGCGACCCGCTCGACGGGATGGACGCTCTGCTCGCCGGGGTGCTGGACACCCCTGCCGCCCCGGAGCAGTCGTTCTCCGATGATCCGCTGCGCATGCTGCGCGCCTGCCGGTTCGTCTCCCAGCTGGGCTTCTCCCTCGCGCCGCGGGTGTTCCGGGCGATGACGGAGATGACCGCCGAGATCGACAGGATCACCGTCGAACGGGTCCGCGCCGAGCTGGACAAGACCATCCTCGGCGACTACCCGATCGACGGGATCAACATGCTGTGTGAGGCCGGACTGGCCGACCGCGTGCTCCCCGAGGTGCCGGGGATGAAGCTGGAGCGCGACGAGCACATGCAGCACAAGGACGTGTACTGGCATTCGCTCACCGTCCTCAAGCAGGCCATCGACCTGGAGCCCGAGGGGCCGGACCTGGTGCTGCGCTGGGCGGCGCTGCTGCACGACGTGGGCAAGCCCGCCACGCGTGCGGCCAAACCCGGCGGCGGTGTGACCTTCCATCACCACGAGGTGGTGGGCGCCAAGATGGTGCGCAAGCGGATGCGCGCCCTCAAGTACTCCAAACAGATGATCGAGGACGTCTCGGGACTGGTGTTCCTCCACCTGCGCTTCCACGGGTACGGCGAGGGGCAGTGGTCCGACTCGGCCGTGCGCCGGTACGTCTCCGACGCGGGCGATCTGCTCCCCCGCCTCCATCGGCTGGTCCGGGCGGACTGCACCACCAGGAACAAGCGACGCGCGGCCAGGCTCCAGGCCAGCTACGACTCCCTGGAGCACCGCATCGCCGAGATCGAGGAGAAGGAGGACCTGGCCCGGGTCCGGCCGGATCTCGACGGCAACGAGATCATGACGCTGCTCGACCTCAAGCCCGGGCCCGACGTCGGCCGCGCCTGGGCGTTCCTCAAGGAGTTGCGCCTGGACCGCGGCCCGCTGGACCGTGACGAGGCCGAGGCCGAGCTCCTCCGCTGGTGGGCCGGGCAGAACGACCGCCCGGAGAACGGCGACCCGGCGTGATCGGCGGCGCGGTCGACCGCTATCTCGCCTCGACCGCGGGCAGGGCCGTGGCCGCCGTCCTGGCGCTGGTCGGCACGTTGCTCCACACGATCGGCATCCCGGGCCTCCAGCAGATCCCCCCGTACCGCATCGACCTGGACGTGTACCGGGTCGGCGGGCAGGTCTTCCGCGACGGAGGCGAGCTCTACGGCGAGCTCCCCCAGCTCGCGCGGGGTGACATGCTCCCCTTCACCTATCCCCCGCTGTCAGCGCAGATCTTCTCGGTGTTCACGCTCGTCCCGCTGGCCGCGGCGTCGGTCATCATCACCCTGGCGACCATCGCGGTGCTCGCCTATGTGGTGCAGCTCGTCCTCACGCGCACCTGTGATCGCCCGATCCGTGAGCTGTGGTGGGTCACGGTCGCGGTGATGGCCGTGGCTCTGTGGTTCGGCCCGGTGCGCGAGACCATCGGGTTCGGTCAGGTCAACGTGTTCCTCATGGCGTTGGTGTTGGTCGACGTCATCCGCGGCCGGGGCCGCTGGTGGGGTGGGAGCCTCACCGGTCTTGCGATGGCGATCAAGCTCACCCCCGCGGTGTTCCTGCTGTACTTCGCGCTGCGTCGCGATTGGCGGGGCCTGGGGACGGCGGTCCTCGCCGCCCTGGCCTTCACCGGCATCGGACACCTGTTGACCCCGGACGATTCGGCCCGCTACTGGTCGTTCGCCATCCGGGATCCCGCCCGTATCGGCGGGTTGTCCTTCACGTCCAATCAGTCGGTCAACGGGCTCGTGCACCGCCTGGGTCTCGAGGACACGGCGGCAACGGTGGCGTGGTTCGTGGTGTCCGCCCTGGTGGGACTCGGTATCGCCTGGGTGGCGTGGCGGTTGCTGCGTCGCGGCCACGAGGTCGCGGCCGCGGTCGCGGTGGGGTT
This sequence comes from Dietzia cercidiphylli, assembly GCF_014145145.1. Classification (GTDB taxonomy): domain Bacteria; phylum Actinomycetota; class Actinomycetes; order Mycobacteriales; family Mycobacteriaceae; genus Dietzia; species Dietzia natronolimnaea. The sequence continues at coordinate 838 of NZ_JAALEA010000144.1, read as the reverse complement.
CGTCGCCCTGTTCTGCTCGCCGGTGTCCTGGGGACACCACTGGGTGTGGTCCGTGCCGGCCGTCGTGCTCACGATGGTGTGGGCGGCACGCGCCGCCGGGAGGGACGACGACGACGAGCGCGGCTGGCTCGTCCTGGCCGGGTCCGGCATCGTGGTCTTCCTGACCACACCGCAGTGGTGGTTCCCCCACGACGAGGGGCGTGAGCTCGCGTGGGGGCCGATCCAGCACCTGGTGGGTGACGCCTACCTCGTCTGGGCGGTGGCCTTCCTCGTCGTCGTCGGCGTCCGGGCCGCCCGGCTCGGCGACCCCGACCGGTACGGCGATCCGGACACGCCGGCGCTCCTCGTGCGCGGCGGCACCCGCTGACCGAGTCCGTCAAGGTCAGGGGCGGCTCTGTGGAGAGCGGATCGGTTGTCCACAGATCGCCGTTCGGCACTGGTCCGGCGCGGCCGTCCGCGACACCATTCCGGGCATGGACTACTTCTTCGGAGACGGCGTCGGTGAGCCGACGCAATGGCAGGGTGCGCCCGAACTCGCCCTCGGGACCGGTGCCGCGGACGCGCTGTGGCTGGATTTCGACGGCGACGGGTACGCCGACGACGCACTGTGGGACTCGGACCTCGACGGGGTCGCCGACCGCGTGGTGACCGATGTGGGTACTGATGCCCAGGCGGTCTACTCGGACGCGGGCGGCCGCGGGGTGTGGAACGTCTTCGCGGGTGGGGCCGGTGCCCTGGCGGCGGGGTCCGTGGGGGCGGGTTCGCTCGGCGCGGGCTCCGCCGGTGGTGGTTCTGTCGGCGCGGGGTCCGTGGGCGGGGGCTCTATCGGTTCGGGTTC
>NZ_JAALEA010000143.1 GCF_014145145.1 Dietzia cercidiphylli | reverse complement strand
CGGCCGCCCCCGGGGGTTCCCGGGGGCGGCCGCCTCTACCGCGTGTCGAGCGGACCGCTCGGCCGGTGGCCTGTTCAGTTCTGCTCGGCAGCCGCCTTCTTCAACGACTCGGTGGGCGCGAAGCGCTCGCCGTACTTGGCGGCCAGTTCCTCGGCTCGGGCGACGAAACCCTTGTAGCCCGAGGCGACGTGCTCGCCGGGTGCGGCGTAGTTCTTGGCGTACTGGCGGGTCCCGCCCGTCCACGCCGGGAACCCGATGCCGATGATGGACCCGATGTTGGCGTCGGCGTCGTCGACGATCACGCCCTCGTCCACACACTTCTGCGTCTCGAGCACCTCGGCGAACAGCATGCGGTCCACCAGGTCCTGCAGCGGGGGCGCGTTCTCCGGGGAGGTGTCGAACGCCTCCCGCAGGCCCGGCCAGAGGCCGGCGCGCTTACCGTCGGCGTACTCGTAGAAGCCTGCGCCGGCGGCACGGCCGGAACGCTCCAGCTCCTCGACCATCTTGAGGATCACCCGGTCGACCGCGTCGGGCACGAACTCCTGCCCGGCGGCCTCCGCCGCCTCGCGGGTGGCCTGACGGATCTTGACCATCAGGTTGAGGTTCAGCTCGTCGGACAACTGCAGCGGCGCCGCCGGGTATCCGGCGATGCGACCGGCCTGCTCGATGGTCGAGGGCTCGATGCCCTCGGCCAGCATCCCGATGGCCTCGTTGACGAACGTGCCGATCACGCGCGAGGTGTAGAAGCCACGGGAGTCGTTGACCACGATCGGGATCTTGCGGATCTGCAGGGTGAGGTCGATCGCCTTGGCCAGCGTCTCGGGCGTGGTCTTCTCGCCCGAGATGATCTCCACGAGCTGCATCTTGTCGACCGGGGAGAAGAAGTGCAGGCCGATGAAGTCCTCGGGCCGCTTGACGCCGGTCGCGAGGTCGGTGATGGGCAGGGTGGAGGTGTTGGAACCGAGCAACGCGTCGGGGGCGACGATGTCCTCGATCTCCTGGAAGACCTTCCGCTTCAGGTCCGGGGACTCGAAGACGGCCTCGATCACGAGGTCGCAGCCGGCGAGGGCCTGCGGGTCCGTCGTGGGTGTGATGCGGGCGAGCAGTGCGTCGGACTTCTCCTGGGTGGTGCGCCCACGCTCGAGCGCCTTGGCCTCGATGCTCTCGGAGTACGCCTTGCCCTTGTCGGCGGAGGCCTGCTCGACATCCTTGAGCACGACCTCGATGCCGGCCTTGGCGCAGACGTAGGCGATGCCCGCGCCCATCATGCCGGCTCCCAGGACTCCGACCTTGGTGAACTGCGTCCGGGGGATCTCCGAACCGTCGGCGGCCTTGGGCCGCGCTCCCCCCGAGGAGCAGTGCTGCATGTCGAAGAAGAAGGCCTGGATCATGTTCTTGGCCACGACGCCGGTCACCAGCGAGACGAAGTAGCGCGCCTCGATCTTCTCCGCGGTGGCGAAGTCCACCTGCGAGCCCTCGACGGCCGCGGCCATGATGGCACGCGGCGCCGGGGAGGGCGCGCCCTTGGTCTGCTTGCGCATGTTCGCGGGGAAGGACGGCAGGACGCCGGCCAGTGCGGGGTCCTTGATCGTGCCGCCGGGGAGCTTCCACCCCTTGCGGTCCCACGGCTGGGTGGCCTCGGGCTCGGTGCCGATCCACGCCTTGGCGGCGTCGATCAACTGCTCGGGGGCCACGACCTCGTCGACGAGGCCGGCCTCGAGCGCCTTGGCCGGCGCGAAGGACCGACCGGACATGAGGATGTTGGGCACGGCCTGGGCCAGGCCGAACATGCGGACGGTCCGGACGATCCCGCCGCCACCCGGCAGCAGACCGAGGGTGACCTCGGGCAGGCCGACCTTGGCGCCGCGGGCGTCGGCCATGACGCGGTGGTGGCACGCGAGCGCGAGCTCGAGGCCGCCACCCAGGGCCGCACCGTTGATGGCGGCCACGACCGGGACCCCGAGGGTCTCGAGGGCGCGCATCCGGCCCTTGATCTCCATGGACCGCTCGAACAGCTGCTCGGCGTCCTCGGGGCCCGCCGTGATCATGGACTTGAGGTCGCCGCCACCGAAGAAGCTCTTCTTGGCGGAGGTCAGGACGACGCCCTTGATGGAGTCCTTCTCGGCCTCGATGCGGCCGACGGTCTCCGAGAAGTCGTCGATGAAACGGGCGTTCATGGTGTTCGCGCCGTGGTCGGGGTCATCCATGGTGAGGGTGACGATGCCGTCGCCGTCCTGCTCCCACCGGAACATGTTTTCGCTCACTGGTTCTCTACTCCTCAAGGCTGTGGTGTCGGTGGTGCGGATCAGACGCGCTCGATGATGGTGGCGACTCCCATGCCGCCGCCCACGCAGAGCGTGATGAGGGCGCGCTTGCCGCCGGTCCGCTCGAGCTCGTCGAGCACGGTGCCGGTGATCATGGCGCCGGTCGCACCGAGGGGGTGGCCCATGGCGATCGCTCCGCCGTTGACGTTGAGCTTCTCGTCGGGGATGTTCATGTCCTTCTGGAACCGCAGGACGACGGAGGCGAAGGCCTCGTTGAGCTCCCAGAGATCGATGTCGTCAGAGGTGAGGCCGGCGATCTCGAGAGCCTTCTTCGCTGCCGGGGTCGGGCCGGTGAGCATGATGGTGGTGTCGGCGCCGGAGGTGGCCGCGGCCACGACACGGGCGCGCGGCGTCATGTTCATCTCCTTGCCGGCCTTCTCCGAACCGACCACCACGAGCGCGGCGCCGTCGACGATGCCGGACGAGTTGCCACCGTGGTGGACGTGGTTGATCTCCTCGACCCAGTGGTACTTCTGCAGCGCGACGGCGTCGAAGCCACCCATGTCGCCGACCATGGCGAACGACGGCGTGAGGCCGGCCAGCTTCTCGACGGTGGTGCCCGGACGCATGTGCTCGTCGTGGTCGAGAATGGTGACGCCGTTGATGTCCTTGACCGGGACGACCGACTTGGTGAACCGGCCCTCCTCCCACGCCTGGGCGGCGAGCCGCTGCGAGCGCTCGGCGTAGCGGTCCACGTCCTCGCGGGTGAAGCCCTCGAGGGTGGCGATGAGGTCGGCACCGATCCCCTGCGGGGAGAAGTACGTGTCGTAGTTGGTGGCCGGGTCCAGGGCCCAGGCCCCGCCGTCGGTGCCCATCGGGACACGCGACATGGACTCGACGCCGCCGGCGAGGACGACCTCGTCCCATCCGGAGCGGATCTTCTGGGCGGCCATGTTGATGGTGGTCAGGCCGGATGCGCAGAAGCGGTTGATCTGTACGCCGGCCACGGTGTCGGGCATCTTGGCGGCCAGCGCGGCGATGCGCGGCAGATCCATGCCCTGGTCACCGAGGGGGGTGACGATTCCGTAGATGATGTCCGAGATCCGGTTCTCGTCGAGGTCGGGGAACCGACGCCGCATTTCTTCGATGAGACCGACGACCAGGTCGATCGGCTTGACCCCGTGCAGAGCGCCGCCAGGCTTGCCCTTGCCTCGCGGAGTCCGGATGGCGTCGTAGATGAATGCCTCGGTCATGGGTTGTCCACGGCCTTTCTCTGGGCGGAACTGATACGTGTTCGAACTCAGGTTACGTTGTCCACCCAACGCGCGCGGAGTGCGGTCCGTTTTTGTCGACCCGCACCCCGCGCGCTCCGATGGCACAGTGGACCGTGACTGTCCGCGGCGTCCCGGCAGGGGCGCCGCCCGACCCGACGCGAGGACCCCCGTGACCGTGACCGACGCCGTACCCCCCGCCCTGGTCGAGCTCGCCGAGAGGTGTGGGGTCGCCACGAGCTACACCGATGCGCGCGGAGTCCGACAGGACATCACCGCCCGGACCCTGCGCGCGGTTCTGGCCGCGATGGGCGTCCGGGCCGGCGATGACGACGACGAGAGCGGCACCACGGCCCGTGAGGCCCTCGAGGAGAATCGTCTGCGGCCGTGGCGGCGGGTGCTCCCACCGACGATAGTGGCGAGGCGGGGGGCGAGCGCCAGGTGCGCGGTTCATGTCCCACGCGGTGCCACGGTGACGCTGTCGGCCCATCTCGAGGACTCGGCCGCACCGCTCGATGTGGAACTCCCCGACACCCCTGCCGAGTCGATGGAGGTCGACGGCGTGCTCGTCGACCGCGTCGAACTCGACCTCCCCGCCTCCCTCCCCCTCGGATGGCATCGGCTCGTCGCCGTGGTCTCCGACCCGTCAGCTCCCGGATCCCGGACGGTCGAGTCCACCCTGCTGGTGGCCCCGCAATCGATACCGGTTCCCGCGGACCTCACGCGACGCCGCGCGGCCGGTCTGGCCGCGCAGATCTACCAGGTCCGGTCCGAGCAATCGTGGGGGGTCGGGGACCTGGCCGATCTGGCCGACCTCGCCGGCTGGGCGGGCCGGGACCTCGGAGCCGACTTCGTCCTGGTCAACCCGATGCACGCCGGGGAGCCGTTCCCGCCGGTGGAGCCGTCCCCGTACCTACCCACCACGCGTAGGTTCGCCTCGCCTCTGTATCTCCGTCCCGAGCAGATTCCGGAGTACACCGCCCTGGCGGATGAGGACAGGCGGAGAATCGATGATCTCGCGCGGTCACAGCACCCGCACAACTCCCGGGACACCATCGACCGCGACTCCTCCTGGAGTGCCAAGCTCGATGCGCTGCGGATGGTGTTCTCGGCTCCCCTGTCGGATGATCGGGCACGGGAGTTCGACGCCTTCGTCGTCGAACAGGAACCCGGTCTCCATCGCTTCGCCACGTGGTGCGCGCTGGCGGCCGAGGCGGGCCCGGACTGGTCGCGGTGGCCCGAGGATCTCCGGGATCCGGACTCCGACGCGGTGGCGCGCTACGCGCACGACCACGCGGAGGAGGTCCGTTTCCACCAGTGGTTGCAGTGGCAGGTCGCTCAACAGCGTGCAGGGGCGCAGAGGGCGGCCCTGTCGGCGGGGATGCGTCTGGGCATCCTGCACGACCTCGCCGTCGGGGTTCATCCCACCGGCGCCGACGCCTGGGCCCTCCACCGCTCACTGGCACGCGGGGTCACCGTGGGCGCGCCGCCGGACGCCTACAACCAGCTGGGCCAGGACTGGTCTCAACCCCCGCTGCGACCGGACGCGCTCGCCGAGGATGGCTACCGACCGTTCCGGGACATCGTGCGCGCTGCGCTGCGGGACTCGGGAGGGATCCGGATCGACCACGTCCTCGGGCTCTTCCGACTCTGGTGGATACCGTCGGGACTCGCGCCCACCGAGGGAACCTATGTGCGCTACGACCACGAGGCGATGATCGGGGTCCTCGCTCTGGAGGCGTCACGTGCCGGAGCCGTGGTCGTGGGAGAGGACCTGGGGACCGTCGCACCGGGGGTTCGGGAGGAACTGTCCGAGCGAGGAGTCATGGGAACCTCGGTGATGTGGTTCGAGCAGGAGGATGGCCGGCCGACGCCTCCGGAGGACTACCGGCGACTGTGCATGGCCTCGGTGACGACCCACGACCTCCCCCCGACTGCAGGTTATGTCGATCTCGTCCACGTCGACGTCCGCGAGGAGCTGGGCCAGCTGACGGGCGATGCGGAGCAGGAGCGCCTCGATGCCGCGGCCGAGATCCGTTCCTACACCGAGGCGGTCAGGCAGCGCGGTCTCCTCGAGGGCGACAGCCCGGAAGACCTGGTGGTGGCGCTCCACGCCTTCCTGTCCGCGGCGCCCTCTCTCCTGTACGCCGTGTCCGTCGCCGACCTGGCTGGAGATCGCCGGCCGGTCAACATGCCGGGGACGTCCGAGGAGTACCCCAACTGGCGTGTCCCGCTCACCGACAGCCGGGGTGCGGTGGTCTCCGTGGAGGGACTACGTGACTCCGGCCTTGCGGGGCGGGTGTGGGGCGCGGTGGCCCGGTGAAGGTGGGGTGGTATGACGAGAGCCCCCGGGTCGCG
>NZ_JAALEA010000142.1 GCF_014145145.1 Dietzia cercidiphylli | reverse complement strand
CCGAGCGGGCGCCGCGGGCCCGCGCCTCGTACGAGCACCCCGCGACCACACCGCGGCCCCCCACCCCTCCCACGAGCACCGGCCGACCCCGCAGGGTCGGCCGGGTGAGCTGCTCGCAGGACGCGAAGAAGGCGTCCATGTCCACGTGCAGGACCCAGCGGTCCTGCCCGTCAGCCATGCCGACTCCCGTCTCGGCTCAGGACCGGCCCGGTCAGACCCGGGCCAGCGTCATCCTGACCCCCTCGGCGAGCTCGGCGGGCTCACCATCGCCCGGGTTCAGCGCGTCCACCACAGCGAAGTCCGTGGCGAGGACCTCGCCGGCGATCAGCCCGGCGTGACGGTCGGCCCAGTCGCGGCGGGCCGCCGGGACCTCCAGGCGCACCCGGATGCGGTCGGAGATGTCGAACCCGGCGCCGCGGCGGGCCTCCTGGATCTCACGGATCCGGTCCTTGGCCCAGCCCTCCGCCTCCAGCTCCTCGGTGACGGTCAGGTCCAGCACCACCAGCCCGGCCCCGCCCGGGAGCGCGGCCGTCGATTCCGGGTCCGCGGCCACGAGGCGGTGTTCGTACTCGCCCTCCTGCAGTTCGACCCCACCGGCGATGACCACCCCGTCGGCCTCGGACCAGTCCCCCGTCTTGGCGGCCTTGATGCACGCCTGAACCTGCTTGCCCAACCGCGGCCCCGCCGCGCGGGCGTTGACGGCCAGCTCCATCCGCCCGTGGGCGGCCACGTCGCTCGTCAGGTGGACGTGGCGCACGTTGACCTCGTCGGCGATGATCCCGGTGAACGGCTCGAGCCTCTCGGCGTCGGGCATCGCCACGGTGAGGGAGTTCAGGGGCAGGCGCACGCGCAGCTGCTTGGCCTTGCGCACGGAGGAGACGGTCGAACACACCGACCGCACGGCCTCCATGGCCTCGACCAACCCGGCGTCGCGCGGGAGCTCGTCGGCGGCCGGCCAGTCCGCGAGGTGGACCGACTCCCGCCCGGTCAGGCCGGTCCACACGACCTCCGACATGAGCGGGAGGAGCGGGGCGGCGAGCCGCATCGTCGTCTCCAGCACCGTGTAGAGGGTGTCGAAGGCGTCGCGGGAGTCCTGACCGGAGGCCTCCCCCGCCCAGAACCGGGAGCGCGACCTGCGCACGTACCAGTTGGTCAGGGCGTCGGCGAACTGTCGCAGTTCGTCGCAGGCGGCGGCGATGTCCGTGGTCTCCAGGGCCTCGGTCATCGCGTCCCGGGTCGTGGCCAACCGGGACAGGATGTACCGGTCCAGCACGTGCGGGGAGTCCGTGCGCCAGGTGGCGCGCTCGGCGGCGTACAGCTGCAGGAAGCTGTAGGAGTTCCAGAGCGGCAGCATGGCCTGACGCACACCCTCGCGGATGCCCTGTTCGGTCACCACGAGATTGCCACCGCGGAGGATGGGGGAACTCATGAGGAACCATCGCATGGCATCGGAGCCGTCGCGGGCGAAGACCTCGTTGACGTCCGGGTAGTTGCCCTTGGACTTGCTCATCTTGAGCCCGTCGTTGCCCAGCACGATCCCGTGGGCGGCGACGTGCGTGAACGCGGGACGGTCGAACAGCGCCGTGGCCAGCACGTGCAGCGTGTAGAACCAGCCGCGGGTCTGACCGTTGTACTCGACGATGAAGTCGCCCGGGTTGTGGGTCTCGAACCACTCCTTGTTCTCGAAGGGGTAGTGGACCTGCGCGAACGGCATGGACCCGGACTCGAACCAGCAGTCGAACACGTCGGCCACCCGCCGCATGGTGGATCTGCCGGTCGGGTCGTCGGGGTTGGGCCGGGTCAGCTCGTCGATGTACGGACGGTGCAGATCGGTGGGCCGCACCCCGAAGTCGGCCTCGAGCTCGTCGAGGGAGCCGTAGACGTCCACGCGCGGGTAGGCCGGGTCGTCCGACTCCCACACGGGGATCGGCGCGCCCCAGTACCGGTTCCGGTTGATGTTCCAGTCCCGCGCGCCCTCGAGCCACTTGCCGAACTGCCCGTCGCGCACGTGCTCCGGCATCCACGTGATGTGTTCGCGATTGAGCTCGACCATCCGGTCCCGGAACGCGGTGACCTTGACGAACCAGGCCGGCAGGGCCATGTAGATCAACGGCTGCCCGGAGCGCCAGGAGTGCGGGTAGGAGTGCTCGATGGTCTCGTGCCGGATCAGGCGACCCGCGGCACGCAGGTCGCGTGAGATGGGCGCGTTGGCGTCGAAGACCAGCTGGCCCGCGTACGGGGGCACCTCGGCGGTGAACTTGCCGTCGGGGCCGACCGGAATGACCAACTCGATACCGGCCGCGTCGCAGGCGTCCTTGTCCTCCTCACCGAAGGCCGGCGCGAGGTGGACGATGCCGGTGCCCGACTCGGTGGTGACGTAGTCCGCCGACAGCACGACGTGCGCGCCGGGGTGGCCGGCGAAGAAGTCGAACGGCGGGACGTACGTCAGACCCACCAGGTCGGCGCCCTTCGCCGTCGCCACCACCTCGGCGTCCTCGCCGAACTCGGGCGCATACACCCCGCGGCGGGCCTCGGCCACCACGAAGCGGCGGCCGGCGAGCTCACCGGAGTTCACCTGCACCACGCAGTAGTCGATGTCGGGGTGGACGGCGGCGGCCAGGTTGGACGGCAGGGTCCAGGGGGTGGTGGTCCAGACCAGCGCCTCGGCGCCGTGGAGCGGGCTGGACTGCGGCGCCTCGAGCGGCAGGCCGACGGTGACCGCGGGGTCCTGACGCATCTTGTACGCGTCATCCAACCGGGTCTCCTGGTTGGACAGGGGCGTCTGCTCGTACCAGGAGTACGGCAGCACGCGGAAACCCTTGTAGACCAGGCCCTTGTCGTAGAGCCGCTTGAACGCCCACAGGACGGACTCGGTGAAGTCGATGTCCAGCGTCTTGTAGTCGTTCTCGAAGTCCACCCAACGGGCCTGACGGTGGACGTACTCCTCCCACTCGTCGGTGTAGCGCAGGACCGACTTCTCGCAGGCCGAGTTGAACTCGGCCAGACCCATGTCGAGGATCTGCGACTTCTCGGTGATCCCCAGCTGCTTCTCGGCCTCGAGCTCGGCCGGCAGACCGTGACAGTCCCATCCGAAGCGGCGCTCGACCAGGTATCCGCGCATGGTGCGGTAGCGCGGGATCACGTCCTTGACGTACCCGGTGAGCAGATGCCCGTAGTGGGGTAGGCCGTTGGCGAACGGGGGGCCGTCGTAGAAGACGTATTCCTCGGCGTCCGCCCGTCTGCGGACGGACTCCCGGAAGGTGTCGCGCTGGTCCCACCGGGCCAGGACGGTCTCCTCGAGGGCGGGGAACGACGGCGACTGTGCCGTGGTGCCGCCGGTGAGGTCGAGAATCGGGTAGGCGCTACCCGTGGCGGTGGGCTCGGTGCTCATGCGGGCGGACTCCTCGCGGTACGGGGCCCGCACGAGTGGGTACCCGTGGGGCCGACAGGCCTGCGCTCGGGGACGATCCGGACACGACTGGCGCGTCCGTCCGCGGTACCACCCCGTTTGACGACGACGGTGCGACGCCCACTCATGGGTCGGGGGCCGGTCGGGCTCCCCCGTTCGGTTCTACTGAGCCGCCCCCTCCACGGGACCGGCTGTTCTTCCGAGCGCTCCCCGGTGATGGCCGGATCGCAGCGCATCCGGCTCACCGCCGGACATGGGGTGATGTTACCTGTCGGCGTGGGAGTCCGCCGCGTCCGCCACCTCTGACGGGTCCCGTCCGGACCCGTCACGCGCGGATCTCCCGCGGATGAGATCCATGACCAGCAGCAGCAGGCCGAGGGCGCCGACCACGATGCAGGCCCACGCCCACCCGATCTGACCGGTGGCGACGGCGGCGACGAGGAAGACGAATCCGAGGATCGTCAGTCCGAGTGCGGCGACGAGCATGCGTTCCTCCTGCCGTGGTGCGTGTCGTGGGGCGCGCCTGTTCCGGGGCGGTCCCACTCCCCGAATATACGTCGGTCCCCGCACCCTGGGCAGGGGCGGGGACCGGACGCGTCGACGCGGGAGGACTACTCGGCGCGGTGGCCGCCGTCCTTCTTGGCACCCTGGTCGGGCGCACCGGCGTTCTCCGCCGGGGCGGCCGGGGCAGCCGATCCGGACTTCCCGAGCTCGGACAGCTGGTTCTCGAGGTAGCTGGTGAGGCGACTGCGGTAGTCCTTCTCGAAGGTCCGCAGCTGGTCGATCCGGCCCTCGAGCACGCCACGCTGCTGGTTGATGGTGGCCATGATCTCGGTGTGCTTGCGCTCCGCGTCGGCCTGCAGGGCGTCCGCCTTGGCCTGGGCTTCCTTGATCTGCTGCTCGGAGCGTGACTGGGCGTCCTTGACGATCCCGTCGGACTTGGTCTTGGCCTCGCCGAGGATCTTGTCGGCCTCCCTGCGGGCGTCGCCGACCATCTTCTCCGACTGCGTCTTGGCGTCGCCGACCAGCCGATCGGACTCGCCGCGCGCCTTGGCCATGAGCCCGTCGGACTCCTTCTTGGCCTCCCCGGTCAGCCGGTCCGCCATCTCCTGCGCCATCGCGAGAACGCGGGCCGCACGCAGATGCGTGTCGGAGTTGGCGGCACCGCTGTCCTCGCTCTTCGCGAGCGACGGGGTGGCCGCGGCCGGGGCCGGCGTCGGCGCTGGGGGCGCGGCGGCC
>NZ_JAALEA010000141.1 GCF_014145145.1 Dietzia cercidiphylli | reverse complement strand
TGGACCGACAAGGTCAAGTCCATGCAGCGCAACTGGATCGGCCGCTCGCAGGGCGCACGCGTCCGCTTCGCCGTGGCGGAGAAGTCCATCGAGGTGTTCACCACCCGCCCCGACACGCTGTTCGGCGCCACCTACATGGTGCTCTCGCCCGAGCATCCGCTGGTCGACGAGCTGGCCGGGCCGTTCTGGCCTGAGGCGGGCGACGCTCCCGGCGGGGTGGACGGTGTGGGCGGCGCCGTCGACGGGCTGGACGAGCGCTGGACCGGCGGGCACTCCTCGCCGGCCGAGGCCGTGCAGGAGTACCGCCGCCGGGCCGCCACCAAGTCCGATCTGGAGCGCCAGGAGAACAAGGACAAGACCGGCGTCTTCACCGGCTCCTACGCCGTCAACCCGGTCAACGGCGAGCAGGTCCCGGTGTTCGTGGCCGACTACGTGCTGATGGGCTACGGCACCGGCGCGATCATGGCCGTGCCCGCCCACGACTCCCGCGACCACGAGTTCGCCACGGCCTTCGGTCTGCCGATCGTGCAGGTGGTCGCGCCGGCAGACGGGCGTGAGCTGGACGTGCGTGCCGAGGCGTACGCGGGCGACGGCGTGGCCGTGAACTCGACCAACGAGCGCGGGCTGTCTCTCGACGGTATGGACGTGGACGAGGCCAAGGCCGCCACCATCGCCTGGCTGGAGGGCGAGGGCACCGGCGAGGGGACCGTCCAGTACAAGCTGCGGGACTGGCTCTTCGCCCGCCAGCGCTACTGGGGCGAGCCGTTCCCCGTGGTCTATGACTCGGACGGCGTCCCGCACGCGCTTCCCGACGAGATGTTGCCCGTCGAGCTGCCCGAGGTCGAGGACTACAAGCCCGTGTCCTTCGACCCCGACGACCCCGACTCGATGCCCTCCCCGCCGCTGGCCAAGGCCACCGAGTGGATGACCGTCGAGCTGGATCTCGGCGACGGCGTGCAGACCTACACCCGCGACGCCAACGTGATGCCCAACTGGGCCGGCTCCAGCTGGTACCAGCTGCGTTACATCGATCCCACGAACCCGGACGAGCTGTGCGCGCTGGAGAACGAGCGCTACTGGACCGGTCCGCGGCCCGAGATCCACGGCGAGGGCGACCCCGGGGGAGTGGACCTCTACGTCGGTGGAGTCGAGCACGCCGTGTTGCACCTGCTCTACTCGCGGTTCTGGCACAAGGTCCTGTTCGACCTCGGGCACGTGACCAGCGAGGAGCCCTACCGCAGGCTGTTCAACCAGGGGTACATCCAGGCGTTCGCGTACACCGATGCACGCGGCGTGTACGTGCCTGCTGCAGATGTAGAGGAACGGGACGGGAAGTTCTACCTGGACGGTTCCCCGGACGCCCCCGAGGTGTTCCAGGAGTACGGGAAGATGGGCAAGTCGCTCAAGAACTCGGTCTCCCCCGACGAGATCTGCGACGAGTACGGCGCCGACACGCTGCGTGTGTACGAGATGTCCATGGGCCCGCTCGACACCTCACGGCCCTGGGCCACCAAGGACGTCGTGGGGGCGCACCGCTTCCTGCAGCGGCTGTGGCGCGTGGTGATCGAGGAGTCCACCGGGCAGGCCCGGGTGACCGAGGAGGAGCCGCCGCAGGACGTGCTCAAGGCGTTGCACAAGGCCATCGCGGGGGTCCGCGACGACTTCGCGGGCCTGCGCGACAACACCGCGATCGCCAAGCTCATCGAGTACGTCAACCACCTGACCAAGGCCTACCCGACCGAGGGGCCGGGAGCGCCGCGGTCGGCCGTCGAACCTCTGGTGCTGATGGTCGCCCCCGTCGCCCCGCACCTGGCCGAGGAACTGTGGTCGCGGCTCGGGCACGCCGGCTCGCTGGCCCACGGCCCGTTCCCCGAGCACGACGAGTCCTACCTGGTCGAGGACTCGGTGGAGTACCCGGTGCAGATCAAGGGCAAGGTGCGCTCGCGCATCACCGTCCCTGCGGACGCGACGCCGACCGAGGTCGAGGCGGCGGCCCTGGCCGACGAGAAGGTGCAGGCCAACCTCGCCGGAGCGACCCCCAAGAAGGTCATCGTGGTGCCGGGGAAAATGGTCAACATCGTGCCGTGAGAGGGCCGGGCGGTGAGAGAACCGGGCGGTGTGAGGTCCCGGTCGGGGGGAGGGGTCAGCCCACCTGCACGAACACCGCCGAGGACGAGCCGATCAGGTAGGTGGTGGTGATCATCCACATGGCGTAGCTGGCGAACAGCCACGGCCGCCACCTGATGTGCTGCTTCCACCGCCGGTAGGTCTTGACCCCCGCGGTCACGGACAGGATCACCGACAGCAGAAGCGGCAGCAGCACCACCTCGACCCGGTCGGAGGTCAGGCACGTGCCGCCGGGTTCCGTGCACTCCTCGCCGATGCCGCCGCCCACCGCGACGAGCGCGACCGCGAAGATGACCACGGCCGAGGCGGACAGCAGGACGTAGCGGATGGCCTGGCTGGCCTGGCGTTCGTTGCGTTCGAGGCGCTCCAGCGGGTCGTCGAACTCGCCGATCCCTCGGGGAGACACCGTCACCTCCCCACGAATCCGTTGTGCCCGCCGGCCTCGGCTACCTCGTCGACCGTCGTGATCCCCAGCTGCTCGTCCGTCACCGGCGGGAAGAGCGGACCACCGCCGAAGGCGCCCCGGTGCGACAGCGGTACCTCGCCGTCGTCGTTCGTCACCCCGTGTTCGCGACCGTATTCGGCCGTGATCACCGTGGACCCGCTCAGCGCCGGCAGCGACGGATCGTCGGCCAGTGCCACGATCACGCGGCCGACGAAGGTCGGGTCCTCGGCCCGGTCCAGGGGGAAGCCGTTGAAGTCGTCCATCCCCAACGACAGGATGAGTTCGGTGCGGATGAGGCCGAGCCACAGCGACAGGGTGGACACGCCGGTCCCGACGAGCTCGTGCGCCATGTCCGAGGCCATCTTGTCCAGGGCGGTCTTGCTCATCCCGTAGAGCACGGTGTGGAACGGCGAGCGCGACCCGAAGGACGAGATGTTGACCATCAGGCCCGACCCCTGCGGGACCATCACCTTGGCGGCCTCGCAGCTGGCGACGTAGTGCGCGCGCAGACCGACGCCCATGAGGGCGTCCCAGTCGCCGGCGGGCCGCTCCCAGAACTTGCCGTTGAACCCCATGAAGCCCTTGGGGTTGGTCCACACGTTGTTGACCAGCAGGTCCAGGCGTCCGGCCTGCTCGGCGATCCGGGCGACGACGGCGACGATCTCGTCGTCCCGGGAGTGGTCGCATTCGAGTGGGCGGATCTCGCCCGGGGCGCCGGAGGCCGCGTCGATCGTGCCCTGCAGGCGCTCGGCGGACCGGCCGGTCACGTAGACCGTCCACCCGGCCTGCGCGAGTGCGGTGGCCACCCCCCTGCCGACGCCGCGGCTGGCGCCGGTGACCAGGGCGACGCGCGCGGTCACGAGTCGACCCCGGCGGTCGCGGCTGCCGTCTCGTCTCCGCGGACGGTGTGGACCTCGGGAAAGGTCACGGTCGCGCTGTCGAGGGAGCGCGTGATCGACCACCCCGGGGAGAACAGGCACTCGGCCATCACCCAGCGGCCGCTCTCCACCACGTAGACATCGGAGTACTCGCCGGTGGAGAGGGTCTCGGTGCCGTTCTCCCGGTCCACCTGACGGAACTGCAACGTCCAGGTGCCGGTGGCGCGCCGCGGCGCGCCCCCGTCCGCCGGGTCCTCGACAGCGATGGAGGGCATGAGGCCGTGGTGCATGTCGAGGATGCGGGGTCCGCCGTCGGAGGCGGTGGCCAGGGCGATCTGACGGAAGATCCCGACCATCGTGTCCGGGTCGGTGCGGCCGAGCGGGCCGAAGTCCAGGAGGCCGCCCTCGGCGACGAAGCACGCCCGGAACCCCTCCGGATCCTTGGCGTCGCAGGCCCGCCAGTACCGGTACTTGAGCTGCTCTATCGCCTGGCGGGCGCGGGATTCCTGCTCGAACTGCATGCGGGCCACGTTAGCCTAGTGGGCATGAGTCGAACACTGGTCGAGCTGTCCGATCGCTGGGACCTCCAGGACCTGGTGACCAGGTACGCGACCTGTATCGACGCCCGTGACTTCGACGGACTGGACAGGGTGTTCACCCCGGACGCCCGGGTGAGTTACGAGGCCTCGGGCGGGCCCGCGGACGACTATCCGGCGGTGCGCGCCTGGCTGGCGGAGATGCTGCCGATCTTCGCCTCCACCCAGCACCTGATGGGCAATCTCGCGGTGACCCTGGACGGCGACACCGCGACCGGACGCTGCATGTGCTTCAACCCGATGGCCCTGCGGCCGGTGGAGGAGAAGGACCAGCAGGTGTTCTTCTACGGGCTCTGGTACGTGCTCGGGTTCGTCCGGACCGCAGAGGGCTGGCGGATCGACAGCCTCGCGCAGGAGCAGGCCTTCCACCACAACCTGCCCTGACGGACGACGGAGGGGCCCGCCACCCGGCGGTCCCCTCCGTGGTCCGGCGTCAGACGGTGCCGCAGGAGTCCGGGGCCGGCAGGCCGTGCACCCGGTCCATGAGGTAGCGCGCGTTGGTGGCGCGTTCGGCCAGCATCGGCAGGGCGTGGTCGATCACCAGCCCCGGCGCGAGAGCCGGTAGCTCCGCGGTACGCAGCTCCACCGTGGCGCCCCGGGCACACCAGTCCCGGACCAGGTCGACCGCGGTGTCGTGGGGGACCACGTCGTCGTTGCGCCCGATCAAGACCATCGCGGGGACCGTGGGGGCCACGCGGCCGAGGTTGTAGCCCTCGAGGACCCGCAGGATCTCGGGCTCGGACCGGGCGGCGTCGGCCAGCGAGTTGCCGTGCGTGGTGAACTCGGTGGTCCGGCGCAGACCGTAGGCGAACGCGGTCTCGGCGACGCACTGCGTCGAGGTCACCTCGAGCATGCGCCTGCCCTCGTCGTTGAGCTGCCGGTCGAACGCCGGACGCAGCTCGGGGTGCACCTGCAGGATCCCGTTGATGGCGTACCCGACGGCCCCGGTGAGGACGCCGCCGTCGACGCGGTCGAGGGTGCCGAGCATGTCCGACGGCGGGGCGCCCGCGGCGATCCCCACCAGGTTGAGGTCCGGTGCGTACTGGGGCTGCATCTCGGCGGCGGCCGCGGCCGCGCCTCCGCCCTGGGAGTACCCGCTCACGACCGTGGGGGAGTCGGGGGCGAGGTCGGTCCCGGACAAGCGCACCGCGGCCCGGGCGGCATCCAGGGCCGAGCGGCCCTGGGAGTCGCGGTTGACGTAGGGGTGGTGGCCGGGCGTGCCCAGCCCCTCGT
>NZ_JAALEA010000140.1 GCF_014145145.1 Dietzia cercidiphylli | reverse complement strand
TGGTGCTCAACGGGCGCGACGAGGCGGCGCTGCGGCACCGGGTCGCCGAGCTCGCCGCACGGTCCGACGGCCGGATCTCCGGGGTCGCCGGGTCGGCACACGAGCCCACGGTGGCGGAGTCGCTGCTCGAGGAGGCGATCCGCGGGGGGTCGACGGTCTCCGGCCTGATCACGTGCGCAGGGGTTCCCGAGCCCGCGGGGTCCTCGATCCTCACCGTGAGTCACGCGGAGTTCGGCGCGCTCATGGACGCCCACCTCGGGACGGTCTTCGCCGCGTGTCGCGTCTTCGCGCGGCACTTCGTCGCCGCCGGCTCGGGCGCGATCGTCACCACGTCGTCGTTCGCCTGGAAAGGCGACTACGGGGGCACGGGGTACCCGGCCGGCAAGGGCGCGGTCACCTCGCTGACCATGGCGATCGCGGCCGAGCTCGCCGAGCACGGGGTTCGCGCGAACGTGGTGTGCCCGGGCGCCCGGACCAGGCTGTCGAGCGGGGAGGACTACGAGGACAAGATCCGCGAGCTGGGCCGCAGGGGGATGCTCGACGAGCTCAGTGTGGCCGGCGCACTGGACCCGGCCGGGCCGGAGTACGTGGCGCCGCTCTACACCTATCTCGTCTCCGATCTGGCTGCCGGGATCACCGGCGGGGTGTTCGCCGGGTCGGGCGGGTTCATCGGGAGATTCCCCACCCCGGAGGCGCAGATCCTGGCCTACCGAGATTTCCACGACAGTCCGCCGTGGACCCCTGAGGAGATCGACGGCGTCGTCCGGGCCTGAGCGGGAACGGGGACCGGCCGTCAGCGCAGCGACTCCTCCCGGAACTCGCCGGGGAAGTCCACCGACGGGCCGTTCTCGCTCTCGCCGTTGCGCAGCTCGACGCGGCGGATCTTGCCGGAGATGGTCTTGGGCAGGTCGGTGAACTGGAGACGGCGCACCCGCTTGTAGCCGGCCAGGTGGGTGCGGGAGTAGTCGAAGATCTGGCGGGCGGTCTCCTCGGTCGGCTCCCAGCCGCCGGCCAGGACCACGAACGCCTTGGGGACGCTCAGTCGCACGGGATCCGGGGACGGGACGACCGCCGCCTCGGCCACCGCCGGGTGCTCCAACAGGACGGACTCCAGCTCGAACGGCGAGATCCGGTAATCCGAGGACTTGAACACGTCGTCCGTCCGGCCCACGTAGGTGATGTAGCCCTCGGAGTCCCGCGAGCCGACGTCACCGGTGTGGTAAAAACCGTCCGCGTACGCGGCGTCGGTCCGGTCCTTGTCTCCGTGATATCCGACCATCAGGCCGAGCGGGCGGGGGTCCAGGCGCAGGCAGATCTCGCCCTCGGCGCCCTCTCCCGGGACCTCCTGTCCGGTGGCGGGGTCGACCAGGACGACGTCGAATCCGGGGCACGGGCGGCCCATGGACCCGTCCTTGATGGGCTGGCCCGGGGTGTTGGCGATCTGCACGGTGGTCTCGGTCTGGCCGAAGCCGTCGCGGATGGTCACCCCCCACGCGTCGCGGACGCGCCCGATCACCTCCGGGTTCAAGGGCTCGCCGGCACCCACCGCCAGCCGTGGCGGCACCTGCAGCTGCGTCAGGTCGGCCTGGATGAGCATCCGCCACACGGTGGGCGGGCAGCACAGGCTGGACACCCCGCAGCGGTCCATCTCGCGCATCATCGCCGTGGCGTCGAAGCGGGAGTAGTTGTAGATGAACACGCACGACCCGGCGATCCACGGCGTGAACACGTTGGACCACGCGTGCTTGGCCCATCCGGGCGAGGACACGTTGAGGTGGACGTCGCCCGGCTGGAGACCGATCCAGTACATGGTCGACAGGTGGCCCGCCGGGTACGAGGCGTGGGTGTGCTCGACGAGCTTGGGCTTGCTGGTGGTGCCGGACGTGAAGTAGAGCAGCAGCGTGTCGTCGGCATGGGTGGTGTGGCTGGGCTCGAAGTCGGGGGAGGCGTCCATCGCACCGGCGAGGTCGGTCCAGCCGTCGGGGGCGCCGCCCACCGCGAACCGCTGATAGTCGCCGGAGATGGCGGCGAAGCGCTCGGCCAGCTCGGAGCGGGCGATCACGTGCTTGATTCCGCCGCGGGCGATGCGGTCGCGCAGGTCGCCCTCGGCGAGCAGGGTGGTGGCGGGGATGACCACGGCGCCGAGCTTGATCACCGCGAGCATGACGTCCCACAGTTCCACCTGGTTGGCCAGCATGAGCAGGATCCGGTCGCCGGGCCCGACCCCGGCCTCGCGCAGCCAGTTGGCGGTGCGGTCCGAGCGGATCCGCATCTCGTCGAAGGAGTACTTCGCCTCGGTCGGTGCGCCTCCGCCGTCGTGCTCCTCGACGATCCACAACGCGGGATCGGTGTTCCCCTCGGCCTCGACGTCGAACCAGTTGAGTGCCCAGTTCCACTCGTCGAGCTCCGGCCACGCGAAGCCGGCCCGGGCGGCCTCGTAGTCCTCCGCGTTGGCCTGCAGGAAGTCGCGGGCGGCGCGGAATCGGGTGGTGGCGTCGGTGGCGAGCGGGGCCATGAAGTCTCCTGACAGCGGGCACGGGTGAGAACGGGCACGGGAAGTGAGTCAGCTCACAGTATGGGCGGCCGGGCGGCCGGCGGTACACCCGAAAGGGGAGGGTCGGGGGCGGCCGCGGGGCCGGGTCCTGGATTACTAGGAGATGCAAGTATAGAGTGATGGTCATCACGGGAGCAGTGGCGCGCGGACATCTCCGGACCGCGGCCTCACGACGAAGGGATGTCCATGTCGGATCTCAGGCAGATCGAGCACTACATCAACGGCACCAGGGTCGCCGCCACGGGCGGCCGAACCCACGAGGTGTTGAACCCCAGCACGGGCAAGGCGCAGGCCGTGGTCCCGCTGGCGTCGACGGCGGAGGTCGACGACGTGATCGCCAAGGCCGCCGAGGCGCAGAAGGCGTGGGCGGCCCAGAACCCGCAGAAGCGCGCCCGCGTGCTCATGCGGTTCGTCGACCTGATCAACCAGAACATGGACGAGCTCGCGGAACTGCTGGCGATCGAGCACGGCAAGACCACCCCGGACGCGAAGGGCGACATCCAGCGCGGCCTCGAGGTGATCGAGTTCGCGATCGGCATCCCGCACCTGCTCAAGGGCGAGTTCACCGAGAACGCCGGCACGGGCGTCGACGTCTACTCCATGCGCCAGCCGCTCGGTGTGGTCGCGGGGATCACCCCGTTCAACTTCCCGGCCATGATCCCCCTGTGGAAGGCGGGCCCGGCCATCGCGTGCGGCAACGCCTTCGTGCTCAAGCCCTCCGAGCGCGACCCCTCCGTCCCGGTGCGCCTGGCCGAGCTGTTCACCGAGGCCGGTCTGCCCGACGGCATCTTCCAGGTCGTCCACGGTGACAAGGAGGCGGTCGACGCGATCCTCAACAGCGAGACCATCCAGGCCGTGGGCTTCGTCGGCTCCACGCCCATCGCGCAGTACATCTACGAGAACGCGGCCCGCACCGGCAAGCGCGCGCAGTGCTTCGGCGGCGCCAAGAACCACATGATCATCATGCCGGACGCGGATCTCGAGCAGGCCGCCGATGCCCTGGTCGGCGCCGGTTTCGGCTCCGCCGGTGAGCGCTGCATGGCCATCTCGGTGGCCGTCCCCGTGGGCGAGGGCACCGCCGAGGCCCTGCTCGAGAAGCTGGTGCCCAAGGTCAAGGAGCTGCGGGTGGGCCACAGCCACGACCCGAAGTCCGACTACGGCCCGCTGGTCACCCCCGAGTCCAAGGCCCGCGTGCTGGACTACATCGACCAGGGCGAGAAGGCCGGTGCGGAGATCCTCATCGACGGCCGCAGCGTGGGTGCCTACACGGACGAGTTCAACGGCGAGGACATCTCCGGGGGCTACTACGTCGGCCCCACGCTCATGGACAAGGTCACCCCGGACATGAGCGTCTACACGGACGAGATCTTCGGCCCCGTCCTCGTGGTGGTCCACGCCAAGGACTACGAGGAGGCCCTGCGCCTGCCCAACGAGCACGAGTACGGCAACGGCGTGGCCATCTTCACCCGCGACGGCGACGCCGCCCGCGAGTTCGTGTCCAACGTCCAGGTGGGCATGGTCGGCGTCAACGTGCCGATCCCCGTGCCGATCGCGTACCACACCTTCGGAGGCTGGAAGAAGTCCGGATTCGGCGACCTCAACCAGCACGGCCCGGAGTCGATCAAGTTCTACTCCAAGGTCAAGACGGTCACCCAGCGCTGGCCCTCCGGCATCAAGGACGGTGCCGAGTTCGTCATCCCCACGATGGACTGACCGCGAACCGGATCCGCCGCGCAGCTCACCCGCCGCGCAGTTCACCTGCCGCACACCGTACGAACCGGGCACCGTATGAGAGGAACACCCATGTTCACCCTTGATGACGACGACAAGGTCATCGTCGACACCGCCCGCGACTTCTCGGTCAAGCGGATCGCGCCCAAAGCGCAGGAGTGGGACGCGACGCACCACTTCCCCAAGGACGTCCTCCGCGAGGCCGCCGAGATGGGGATGGGCGCCATCTACGTCTCGGAGGACGTCGGGGGCAGCGGGATGCGGCGGCTGGACGGTGTCCGCATCTTCGAGCAGCTCGCCCGGGGATGCCCGTCGGTGGCCGCGTACCTGTCCATCCACAACATGTGCGTGTGGATGGTCGACGAGTTCGGCACCGAGGAGCAGCGCCACGAGTGGATCCCGCGTCTGGCGTCGCTGGAGCTGTTCGCGAGCTACTGCCTGACGGAGCCGGGCGCCGGGTCGGACGCGGCGGCGCTGCGGACGAAGGCGGTGAAGGAGGGCGAGGGCGAGACCGCGGAGTACGTCCTCACCGGCACCAAGCAGTTCATCTCCGGTGGCGGGCAGTCGGACGTCTACGTGGTGATGGCCCGCACCGGGGAGGCCGGCCCCAAGGGGATCTCGGCCTTCCTGGTCCCGGCGGACTCCGAGGGCCTGAGCTTCGGTCCGGACGAGCAGAAGATGGGCTGGAACGCCCAGCCCACCGCGCAGGTGATCATGGAGGGCGTGCGGGTCCCGGCGGCGAACCTCATCGGTGGCGCGGACACCGGCGGCGAGGGCCTCGGGTTCACCATCGCGATGCGGGGGCTCAACGGCGGGCGCATCAACATCGCCGCCTGCTCCCTGGGCGGCGCCCAGGACGCGTACACGCGGGCCGTCGCCCACGTGCGGGACCGTGAGGCGTTCGGCGGCGCGTTGATCGACGAGCCGACGATCCGCTTCACCCTCGCGGAGATGGCGACCGAGTTGGAGGCGAGCCGACTCATGCTGTGGCGCGCCGCCGCGGCCCTGGACGCCAAGGAGCCGGATCACGTGGAGCAGTGCGCCATGGCGAAGCTCTTCGTCACCGACCGCTGCTTCGACATCGCGGACCGGGCGTTGCAGCTCTTCGGCGGGTACGGGTACCTGGCCGAGTACGGAATAGAGAAGATCGTGCGAGATCTCCGGGTGCACCGCATCCTGGAGGGGACGAACGAGATCATGCGCGTCGTCGTCGGCCGGGCCGTCGCCGCGCGCGGACTGGGAGCGTAGGACATGGACAACCGATCGCAGACTGTGGCGTTTCTCGGGCTGGGCAACATGGGTGGACCCATGGCCGCCAACCTGGTCGGCGCCGGACTCGACGTCAGAGGATTCGACCCGGTCGCCGCGGCGCAGGACGCGGCCCGGACCGCCGGGATCACCGTGTGCGACTCGCCCGCCGAGGCGGTCCGGGGAGCCGGCGTCGTGATCACGATGCTGCCCAACGGTGCGCTGGTGACCTCGACCTATGACGACGTCCTGGGCGAGGCGGGGGAGGGGACCCTGTTCATCGACTCCTCCACCATCTCGGTCGACGACGCCCGTGCGGTCCACGCCAAGGCCGTGGACGCCGGGATGCTCCAGGTCGACGCGCCCGTCTCCGGCGGCGTCAAGGGCGCGACGGCCGGCACCCTGGCGTTCATGGTCGGCGGGGAGGACGAGGCCTTCGCGGCCGCGCAGCCCGTGCTCGAGCCGATGGCGGGCAAGGTCATCCACTGCGGCGGAGCCGGGGCCGGCCAGGCCGCCAAGGTCTGCAACAACATGGTGCTGGCCGTGCACCAGATCGCGATCGCCGAGGCGTTCGTGCTCGCCGAGGGGCTGGGTCTCGATCACCAGGCCCTGTTCGACGTGGTCACCGGGGCCACCGGCAACAGCTGGGCGCTGCACACCAACTGCCCCGTCCCCGGTCCGGTCCCCACCTCTCCCGCCAACAACGACTTCACGCCCGGCTTCGCCACCGCTCTCATGAACAAGGATCTCGGGCTGGCGCTCGCGGCCCTGGAGAGCACTGGTACGGTCGCTCCGCTCGGCGCGGCAGCGGCTGCCCTGTACGACGAGTTCGCGCAGGACAACGGTGGCAAGGACTTCAGCGCCATCATCACCAGCATCCGCGATTCCTCGCGGAGCTGAACACCTCCACTCTCGGGAGAACACCATGTCCACCCTCCGACCCAAGGATTCAGACGCTGTACTAGGGGCCCTGCGCCGGGCCCGCCGTGATTCCGGTGTGCCCGTCGTCTTCGCCGGCGACGTCACCGGTGAGACCGCCAGACTGAACCGCTTCATCGGGGTCCGCACCGACTCCATGCAGGGGCTGGCCGTGGCCAGGGGCCGTGGGCTCGGTGGTCACGTGATGGCCTCCGGACGACCGGCGACGGTGCGCGACTACGAGGAGTGCTCGAGGATCACCCGCGACTACGCCGACGCGGTGGACCGCGAGGGCTTGCGGGCGATCATCTCCGTCCCCGTGATCGTCTCGGGCGTGGCGCGGACGATCCTCTACGGATCGGCCCGCGTCGCCACCCAGCTCGGCGACCAGGTCACCCGGACGTTCACCACCGTCGCCGCGGACCTGGCCTCGGAGTTCAAGGTCCACGACGAGGTCGATCGACGACTGCGGATGGCCGACCACGCCGCGGCCGAGCAGAACTTCGGGCTGGAATCCTCCGACAGGGAACGTCTTCGAGTCCTCCACGGCGAGTTGCGGGCCATCGCCGCCGAGCTCGGCGATCCGGATCTCCGCGAGAGGCTCCTGGCCGCGGGTTCCGCGCTGGCGGGGGTGGGCCGGACTCCGGACGTGGGCCGGGACCCGGGCCCGGCGCCGACGGTCCTGTCCCCCCGGGAGATCGACGTCCTCGCACAGGTCGCTCTCGGATGCTCCAACGCCGAGGTCGGCGCCCGACTGTCCCTGTCACCGGAGACGATCAAGGCGTACCTGCGCAACATCGGTACCAAGCTGGGCACACGGTCACGGATGGAGTCCGTGGCCCGCGCCCGGCTCCTAGGCGTCCTGCCCTGACGCGTCCCGGCCGGGGTCTCAGTGGTCTTAGGGTCGGCTACAGCGGACCCTGACACCGGTCGCCGGGCGGGTGAGCATCGTGGTCCACGGGAACGTCAGGTCGTCGGGGTCGTCGCTGATCCGTACTTCCGGTCTGCACAGTGCCGCGACGGCCGCGGACAAGGCGGTCACCGCGATCTTCTCGCCGGGGCACCGGTGGCCGGTGCGGACGCCGGCACCGCCGTGCGGGATGAACGCCTCCAGTGCTTCCGCATCATCGACCCCGAGGAAACGTTCCGGGTCGAAGGTGCCCGCGTCGCGCCAGTGATTCGGGTCCGTGTCGGTTCCCTGGAGGTCCAGAAGGACGCGCTGCCCCTCGCGCACCGGGCAGCCGCTGACCTCGAAATCGGTGGTCGCGAGCGCGGGCAACATGGGCACGAACGGGTAGACACGTCGCACCTCCTGGGCGAACGCCACCGCCTCGGGGATCTCGGTGAGCCGACCGGCCTCCGCAGACGCCTCACGGATCCGGTTCCGCCACCCCGGGTTCTCGGCGAGGGCGACTGCGGCAAAAGCCGCAAAGCGGGCGACCGCGACGGTCGGACGGGTGAGGTTCTGCAGTTCTACCGCTGCCGTTCGGGCGTCGACCAGCTGGCCGTCCTCGTCCCGGAGCTCGGCCATGGCGGCCACCACCGAATCGGGATCGGGTCGGAATTCTCCCGCCCTGACCTTGCGCACCAGGTACGTGGCCCAGCGGTCGAGGCGGAGCCGCTCCACCTGCGCGACGGGGTTCCCGGAGATCCGACCGAACGTGTCGAGAAGCCTGCTCATCTGACGGGCGCGCCTGTTCGCCTCCTCCGGACGCATCGGCAGTCCGGCCCAGCGGAACGCCGCCCGGCCGAACGCGGTCGTGGAGTCGTGATACACGGTTCCCGATCCTCGGCGCGCCCACTCCTCGAGCATCTGCTCGAGCTCCACCGCCACGAGCGAGGCGAAGTGCGCCACTCGTTCGTCGTCGTAGGCCAGGTCGGCGAGCGCGTTCTTGCGGACGGCGTGAGCGCGGCCGTCCAGACCGTGCACTGCTCCCGGGCCGAAGAGCGGGAGCCGGACGAAGGCGGGCATGGCCCCCTCGCGCTTGACCTTGTCGGCGTCGTAGAAGTGCCGGACTCCCTCCACTCCGCGAAGTAGCACGGCCCGACGACCCATGAGGCGCAGTCGCACCGGCGTCTGGGAGTCGGCGGTCAGTCCCGCGCGCTGCCTCACTCGGGAGGTGAAGAGGTACCCGGATCGGAGAAAGTCGAGGGACTGCTCGCGGAGGGGCTGGTTTCCAGTGGTCGGCATCGGTGCCTCCTGGTGGCTCGGGTGCGCTTTTCGCCCGACACCCTAGGGGTGATCGCTGGGCGGGGCATCCGGTCGACCCGGGATGTCGAGCTGTGGGCCGGATCACGGCAGCATACTTTCGGGTGTATCGGGTGTGGTGGTCATCACATACTGTTCGGCTCAATCGACGCCTATGCGTCGGCGATCACCCGCCTCGCCGGAGGTCAGATACCCGGCGAACCTGACACGACTGGAGTTGTCTTGACGCAGTCCGGAAACACCCCGCCGGGGGACGCGGCACCGCTGTCCCCGAATCTTCCGCCGGTCAAGCAGAAGACCTCGCTGAAGAAGGTCGCCGCCGCGTCCTCGATCGGTACCACGATCGAGTGGTACGACTTCTTCATCTACGGCACCGCCGCCGCGCTGGTCTTCCCGGCCCTGTTCTTCCCCGACCAGAACCCCGCGACGGCGACGCTGTCCTCGTTCGCGACCTTCGCCGTGGCGTTCTTCGCCCGGCCCGTCGGTGCGGCGATCTTCGGCCACTTCGGTGACCGGATCGGTCGCAAGAACACGCTCGTCTGGACCCTCATCATCATGGGCGTGGCGACCGTCTTCATCGGTCTGCTGCCCGGGTACAACACGGGGGCGTTCGGCGTCTTCGAGGGCGGCATCGGCATCTGGGCACCGACCCTGCTGGTGGTGTGCCGCTTCTTCCAGGGCTTCGCGGTCGGCGGCGAATGGGCCGGAGCCACGCTGCTCACGGCCGAGTACGCCCCCGAGGGCAAGCGCGGCATGATGGCCATGTGGCCGCAGCTGGGCGTGGCCTTCGCGTTCTTCCTCTCCTCGGGGACGTTCCTCGTCTTCTCGCTCGTCGCCGGTGGCGGTGCAGACCTCGACAGCCCCTTCATGCAGTACGGCTGGCGTATCCCGTTCCTGCTCTCCGCCGTCCTCGTGCTGGTCGGCCTGTGGATCCGTCTCACGGTCGAGGAGACCCCGGTCTTCCGTCAGACCCAGGCGAGGGAGGCCAAGGAAGCCGCCGAGACCGCGGCTGCCGACAAGGCCGCGAACAGGGTCACGGCCCCCAGGACGCTGCCGTTCGCCGATGCGCTGCGGTACCAGTGGAAAGAGATCCTCATCGCGGGTGGTGCGCTCACCTCGCTGTTCTCGCTCTTCTACATGGGCACCTCGTTCCTCACGAACTACGCCACCGCCACCCTCGGGCACTCCCGCCCGTTCGTCCTGGGCATGGGCATGATCGCCGCGCTGATCTTCGGTGCCGCCATCGCGCTGTCGGCGATGTACTCGGACAAGATCGGCCGGAGGAAGGTCATCGGCACCTCGGTCGGACTGGCCATCCCGTGGACGCTGTTCGTCTTCCCGATCCTCGACACCGGGTCGACCTTCGCCTTCGGTCTGGTGCTGTTCGTCACGCTGATCATCTTCGGTATCGCCTACGGACCGGCCGGTGCACTGCTGCCCGAGCTGTTCCAGGCCCGCTACCGCTACACCGGCGCCGGGCTCGGCTACAACCTCGCCGGCATCCTCGGTGGCGCGCTGCCGCCGCTGGCCGCGGCCGCGATGATCGGGGCCGGCAACACCTTCGGTGTCGGTCTGATGCTCTCGGCGCTGTCCGTCATGTCGATGGTCTGCATCTTCCTCATGACCGAGTCGAGCAAGAACGTCATCCACGCCGATGCCGAGCCGGACGACTCCCGCCTCATCGCCACCGAGATGCCGTGACCCTGGTCTGACGACCCCCATCGAGGACCCACGACACGGATCCTCCCAAGAACAGCCGCGCCCGGCCCCACCCGAGAGGGGGCCGGGCGCGGTGCTGTCCGCGGCAGGGCGCGGTGCAGGTCGCGGCGCGGGGCGTGGTCCAGGTCGCGGTGCTGAACCGTGAGGGCGTCGGGCCCCCGGTCGTCAGAAGTCGCCGGCGGTCTGCCGGAGCGACGAGATGGCCTCGATCAGCGCCGACTGCTCGGACGGGTCCATCCCGGGATCGGAGAACACGCCGGCGTTGAGCGCGGCGGTGGCCTCGGAGACCACGCGCCTGCCCTCGGCGGTGATCTCGACGAGGGTCGTCCGGCCGTCGGTCGGGTGTGGGCGTCGCTCGACCAGCCCGGCGTCCAGCAGACGCTTCATGGCGCTGGTGACGCTGGTGACGTGCACCTGCAGTCGCTCGGATGCCTTGGTGATGGGCAGCGAGCCGGACCGGGAGAAGGCCAGCAACCGGAGGAGTTCGTACCGGGGGAACGACAGGTTCCACGGCCGCAGCGTCTCCTCCACCCGGGCCAGCAGGATCTGGTGCGCGCGCATGACCGACGTCACGACGGTCATGCCCTGGGCCGCATCGGTCCATCCCTCACGTTCCCAGTTGGCACGGGCCTGGTCGATGCGGTCGGGAATCGGGGCGGTCCTGGGGGGCACGGCTCACTCCTGGAGGACACGTCGGGCGTCTGATCAGGCGAGTCTATCGGTAGCGACCCCGCGACACGGGTACGACTGGCGGACTCGCCCGGCACCCCGTCGGCCGGCGCCTCGGTACCCCGCCGGCCGGCGCCGCGGGATCCCCTCGACCGCGACGTGGCCCGCCCGGACCACGGGAGCGCTCCGCCTATGCTCGGGGAGGCGTTCGCGTTCCACCCCCGCCTCGTCCCGGGCGAGAGCATGCTGGGGTGGTCGAACGACCCGACCGACAAGGAGCCGCAGGACCGATGACGAGCACCCAGAGACCTCTGCGTATCGGCAACGTCTCCGCCTCGCGGACGGACCGCGCCACCGCGACCGCCGAGTTCCTCTCGGCCGCGTCGCTGGACGTACTCGCGCTCGACATGCTCTCGGACGAGGCCATGTTGGAGCTCGCCGAGCAACGCGCGCAGGGCGATCCGGGTCACGAGCGCGCGCTCCTCGTGCAATTGGGGGAGTGCCTCGACCTCGTCGGAACCGGGGGCGTGCGGATCGTCACCAACGCGGGCGCCCTCGATCCGGGTGGGCTCGCCGAGGCCCTGCGTGCCATGGCCGCCGACGCGGGGGTCGAGCTGTCGGTGGCATCGGTCGACTCCGGTGACGTGACCGACCGCGCCGTCGAACTCGGGCTCGGGGAGGCCGACGTCGCCACCGTCAGGCACGGCGCGTTCGGGATCGCGCGGGCCCTCGCCGCGGGAGCCCACGTCGTC
>NZ_JAALEA010000013.1 GCF_014145145.1 Dietzia cercidiphylli | reverse complement strand
ATCGTGGTGCAGATCGCGCAACGGACAGCAAAGACTCCGGCGCAGGTTCTGCTCCGCTGGCACGTCCAGCAAGGAATCGTCCCGATCCCGCAGGCCGCCAAACCCGCATGGCTGGTCGAGAACATCTCGGTGTTCGATTTCTCCCTGACTGCCGAGGAAATGGCCGCCCTGGCGAGGCTGGACCGCGGAGAGAACGCCGCCCGCGACTCCGACTCCCCCGAGAACGGCCACTGACCCTTGCCGCACCCACCCGTACCTGGCACGAAGAGTGGGAGGGGTTGACGTAGATCACAAAATGCGGAAACCTCTTCTATACAGAGTGGACCTCTGCTCTGCAGACTGACTGATCGATGATCGAGAAGGAGCTCTCCCATGGCAGACCATCACGGCGTCCTCGAGGACGTACGGCGGGGCATGATCCCTGCACATATCTACAACGACAAAGAGCTCTTCGAACTCGAGAAGGAACGTCTCTTCAGCCGCAGCTGGCTGTTCGTCGCCCACGAGTCGGAGGTCCCCGAGGCTGGTGACTACGTGGTCCGCAGGGTCCTCGAGGACTCGTTCATTATCTCTCGGGACGAACAGGGCCAGGTCCGGGCCCTGTTCAACATGTGCCTCCACCGGGGCATGCAGGTGTGCCGGGCGGAGATGGGCAATGCCTCCCACTTCCGTTGCCCGTACCACGGTTGGTCTTACCGCAACGACGGGCGCCTCGTTGGCCTGCCGTTTCACAAGGAGGCATACGGCGGGGAGGAAGGCTTCAAGAAGAAGGGCCAGACCCTGTTGCCTGCTCCCTCGCTGGCCACGTACAACGGTCTGATCTTCATCAGCATGGACCCGGATGCCGAGCCCCTGGAGGAGTTCCTGGGGGACTTCAAGTTCTACCTGGACTACTACACGAAGCAGAGCGCGGACGGCATCGAGCTGCGTGGCCCTCAGCGTTGGCGGGTCAAGGCGAACTGGAAGATCGGGGCCGAGAACTTCGCCGGGGACATGTACCACACGCCCCAGACCCACACCTCGGTGGTGGAGATCGGCCTCTTCCGCGAGCCCAAGGCGGAGAAGCGCAAGGACGGCACCACGTACTGGGCTGGCAACGGTGGCGGCACCACTTACAAGCTGCCCGAAGGTGGCCTGGAGGAGCGCCTGCGCTACGTGGGCTACCCGGACGAGATGATCGCCCGGATGAAGGAGCAGTGGACCCAGGAGCAGCTCGACGTGGTCGGCAAGGACGGGTTCATGATCTCGGCGGCCTCACTGTTCCCGAACATGAGCTTCGTCCATAACTGGCCGCGGGTCGAAGAGGGCTCCGACGAGGTGCTCCCCTTCATTTCCATCCGCGTGTGGCAGCCGATCAGCGAGAACGAGACGGAAGTCCTCTCGTGGTTCGCCGTCGACAAGAACGCGCCGGAGGAGTACAAAGCGCTTTCCTACAAGGCGTATCTCATGTGCTTCGGCAGTGGCGGCATGTTCGAGCAGGACGACGTCGAGAACTGGGTGTCCCTCACCAATACTGCCGCCGGCTCCATGGCACGGCGTCTGCTGCTCAACAGCCGGATGGGCATGCTCGAGAACGGCGAGAACGTCGTCGAGGCCCTGTCCCCCGAGGAATACTCGGGACCCGGCGCCACCCGTGTCGGCTACAGCGAGTACAACCAGCGGGAGTTGTTGCGCCGGTGGGCCGATCACCTCGAACGTCCGGTAGAAGCCGCAGCGCAGGTGCACGTGGGCTCGGACCCGGTGCAAGCGCCACCGGCCGCCGGATCGGGGCCCGCCCGCCCGGCCTGCGGCAGCGCAGAGACCGCGCCCGCAGCAACCCTGCACGAGGAGGTCTGATCATGAGTGTTGGAACGGCACACGAGAACGAGAACTTGACGCTGTCCGAACAATCGGCGCTGGGAGCCCACGCCCCGCGTACTCAGCGGACGGGGCAGACCCTGCCTTTCAACGATGAACTTCACCTGGAGGCGCATCGTTGGCTGGTCGATGAGGCGTACCTGTTGGACGCCCAGGACTACGACGAGTGGCTCTCCCGGATCGCCGATGACGTGCACTATCTCATGCCCGTCCGCGTCACCACTGCCCTGGGCGCCGGATACTCCACCTCACCGGGGATGGCGCACTGGGACGAGAACAAGTACTCGCTCAGTCGCCGCGTGGCACGCTTCGCCACCGAGCACGCGTGGACCGAAGATCCGCCGTCGCGGCTGCGCCACTACATCACCAACGTGCGCACCTTCCGCACCCCCGACCCGCAAGAGATCATCGTGGACTCGGCGGTTCTTCTCTTCCGCAGCCGTGGTGACGTCGGGGAGTCCTCCACTGTCTCGGCAGGACGCGAGGATCTCCTCCGCCGTACCTCATCCGGGTCCGGGTGGGAGCTGGCCCGGCGCACCATCATGGTCGACGAGTCGGTCATCCGCATGCAGAACCTGGCGATCTTCCTGTGAAACTGGAATGGGAAGGCGAGGAGGAAGACCGCCTCGCGGCGATCCAGGCCACCGAGGAACGCCGCCGGCTCGAAGAGCACGTCACCGGCAAGCCGATCGTGATCGCTAACGAGTTCTCGGAGGTCCAGGTCACCCGCATCGAGACCCGCAACGGTTCGCGGCTGATGATTCAATCTCCTCGTTCGGGCCAGTGGGTAACGCTCTGCCCGCTGGAACTGGAGTCCCTGACCTGGCAGGCCCCGGCCACGTTCTCGGCCATGATCGGCCACCCTTTCGGGCCGCTCGTGGCCGAAGACGAATAAACACCCCAACCGCCAGAGCACCACCGTCTCAAGCTAAGGAGTTCGACCATGCCCGTTGTAAAAGCCGATCTGCAGGCCTGTCAGGGGTACGCGAACTGCGTCGTCGGAGCCTCTGACTACTTCGACCTGGACGACGACGGGATCGTCGTGCTGCTCCAGACCGAAGTCCCCGAAGCCGACCGCGCCCGCGTCACCGAAGCCGCGCGCAGCTGCCCGGTCTCCGCACTGGTGGTAGAGGACGCATGAGCCCGGGCACCGTCGTCGTCGTCGGGTCCTCCAT
>NZ_JAALEA010000139.1 GCF_014145145.1 Dietzia cercidiphylli | reverse complement strand
TTCCCTGGTTGATCTCAAGCAGATCGTCGGCGAGGTCACCGCGAAGGGTGCGAGTGTGCGGTTCGTCCACGAGCGGGCCACCTACGCTGCCGGTGCCCAGGATCCTCGAGCCGACCTGATGCTCTCGCTACTCGGGGCGTTCGCAGAGTTCGAGCGGGCCATCATTCGCGAACGCCAGGCCGAGGGTATCGCCATCGCCAAGGCGAAGGGCAAGTACAAGGGACGCAAACGCGTCCTGACTGAGGAGCAGATCGACAAGTCCCTTGCCCGTATCGAGGCGGGGGAGGGGCCGTCAGCTATCGCCCGGGATCTCGGGGTGGGTCGATCCACGCTCTACCGCGCACTCCAGCGGGTAAGGAAGTAGGGGCCGCCGACGCGTCGCGTTAGCCGCGTTAGCCCTCCCACTGCGCGACGAAGCTCTTGAGGATCTCGTTCGCCCGGCGCAGCTCGGCGTTCTCCCGCTTGAGGCGCCTGACCTCAGCGGATTCGGCGGTCGACTCCGCTAATGCGGGGCTCGATCCCGCTTCGATCCAGTTCCGCAGGGTCGCCGGGTTCACTCCCAGCAGTGACCCGACGTGGGTACGAGCGGCGACCTTGAGCACTTCGCATCCGCCAGGTGCTCGTGGTACGTCCGGACCGCCCGCTCCCGGGTCTCGGAGTCGAACTTTCGTGGTGCTGCCATGGGTTCCAGTCTTCCTTGTTAGATCGGAACCCTCCGACAGATCCAGGGAGGTTCAAAACCGGCGAGCAGGGACCGGGTACTGGTACATCCACAACGCCGTCGACGACCACTCACGCCTGGCCTGCACCGAGCTGCTGGAAGACGAGCGCAAAGAGACCGCCGCTGGTTTCTGGAAGCGGGCAGGCGCCTTCTTCGCAGACGCCGGAATCACCGTGCGCCGGGTCCTGACCGACAACGGCTCCTGCTACCGCTTCCACGCGTTCGCCGACGCCCTCGGGCCGTAGATCAGGCACAAGCGCACTCGCCCGTACCGGCCGCAGACCAAAGGCAAGGTTGAGCGCTACAACCGCACGATGCTCGAGGAATGGGCTTACGCCGCCGCGTACGTCAGCGAGTCCGACCGCGCGGCTCGCCTCCCGGCGTTCCTACACCACTACAATTTCCACCGCGGCCACACCGCACTACGAGGCGCCTCACCCGCAGACCGCGTACACAACCTGCGTGGGCAGTACACCTAGTGCGCGCCCGGGTGACCACCACTCGCCAGTGAGACCGCCGCGAAACGTCCGTAGACCACCGCCACCGCCACTTACCGGCGAAAGTCACAATCACAACCCTGCATGGCCACAGGATTTCACGCCAGCCACCACACCGGGCTCCTGCCACGAGGATTGTGCAGCAGTCTCCTAGTAAGCGGGGTGGTCCAGTTCGTCGAGCACGCGCTGGGCGATGCGGTAGGCGGCGTTGGCATCGGGCACGCCGCAGTAGATCGCCGTCTGGAGCAGCAACTCTTTGATCTCGTCGTTGGTCAGCCCATTGGTACGCGCGGCCCGCACGTGCATGGCCAGCTCCTCGTGATGGCCGCGGGCCACCAGGGCGGTCAGCGTGATGAGTGAGCGGCTGCGCCGGTCAAGACCCGGACGCGTCCATACCGATCCCCACGCGTACTGCGTGATGAATTCCTGGAAGTCGGCGGTCAGATCGGTGATCGCAGCCGCGGCGCGATCGACGTGGGCATCGCCCAGCACCTCACGGCGCACGGCCATGCCGGCGTCGCGCACCCCGGCGACGGTCGTGGGAGCGGCAACCGCCTGCCCCGCGTTCGCGTGATCGCGGATGAGTTGGGCGACCTCTGACGGTTGCTCGGCCGGGGGCAGGTGCGCGACGCCGTCGAG
Organism: Dietzia cercidiphylli; assembly: GCF_014145145.1. Classification (GTDB taxonomy): domain Bacteria; phylum Actinomycetota; class Actinomycetes; order Mycobacteriales; family Mycobacteriaceae; genus Dietzia; species Dietzia natronolimnaea. Next base: position 5,290 of record NZ_JAALEA010000139.1, on the reverse strand, counting down.
GACGACGAGCCGTCCGTTCCTGACTCCGGAGGCGATCGCGGCGAGGTCGGCCGGCGGAGTTGGGACGTCGAGCAAGCCCGCTGCCGCGAGCACCCGGGGTCGGATCTCTCCGAGGCGTTCACGGACGTCGAAGTCCGCCAGCGCCTCGCACACCAGCGCATACCCTTCGTCGTCGGCGTCCTGTAGGGCGTGCAGCAGGGCCGCGCCGATCTCCGGTTCCCGCTCGAGGAATCCGGGTGCGAACCAGCGCTGGGCTGATCCCTCGATCATCGAGGGGGTGCCCGAGGCGCGCACAGACGCGGCTCGTCTCCGCCAGACGTCCGGCTCGCCGATCCGTGCGCCCGTGGATATCAGGACAGCGGAGTCGATGCGCGCGGGTGCGTCCAGCAGCAGCTGCAGCCCGACGGCGCCTCCCACCGAGTCGCCCGCGTAGGTGAAAGTGCTGGCGAACGTGTCGCGCTGGGCCAGTATGTCGTCGACCATCCCGAGGACACCGGCGGCTAGCTCGGCCATCGTGAAGGGCTCGGCCGAACCGGTGTTGGATCCGTGCCCGGGCAGGTCCCAGGCGAGTACCTCGAATCGATCGGTGAGTCCGGCGGCGCAGCGCGCCCACAGTGACTGAGCGGACGTGCCCAGCGAGGGCCCCAGGACGAGCAGGGGAAGGGCGGGCGACCCGCCGAGCCGGACGGCCGTGATGCGAGGGATGTTCACTCGTTCTCCTCCAAGAAGGTCTGGGCGCGCTCCACGGCGCCCACGATGAGGTCCCCGGAAAACCCGCGGTAGGTGGTCGGGTCGGAATCGGCGGTCTTGTCCAGCAGCCCGGCGATCGAGCGTCGCTCCGCCAGCACGCTGTCAGCCGACCGGTCGAGCATCGCGCGCATGCGCTCGGCGTCCACGTGCAGACCCTGCAGGAGCTCGGTGGTCTGGGACGCGGCGACGATGCTGCGTCGACCGAGCATGCTCAGGGTCGACCACTCAACGTGCCACGCGCCGTCCGGCCGCTGGTCGCCCGCGGTGGCCGAGGCGAGGTGCATCGTCGCGGCCAGAGCGGGGGCTCCCAGGGCCGCGCGGCGGACCAGCACGGACAAGATTGGGTTGTTCTTGTGCGGCATCGTCGACGAGCCGCCGCGACCCTCAGCCGCAGGCTCGGCCAGCTCGCCGATCTCGGTCCGCGCCAGGGTCGCGACATCGGTCGCGATGTGTCCCCACGCGTCCGTGCACGTCACCAACGCGTCGGACGTCCGGGTGGCCGTGGCCCGCGAGGTGTGCCACGGGCGGAGTTCGCGCAGCCCGAGGGCTGCAGCGGTGCTGGCGACCAGGTCGGCGCTGGTCCCCTGGGGATCCTCGTGCCCTCGCAGGTCCGCCAGTTCGGTGACCGCCGAGAGATTGCCGACCGCGCCGCCGAGCTGCACCGGCAGGAGGGAGCGGGCGTCGAGGACCAGATCGGCGGCGTCGACCAGGCCGTCGAGCCAGCCCGCGGCGACCGCACCGAATGTCGTGGGGACGGCGTGCTGGGTCAGGGTGCGGCCGACCATCGGCGTTTGGGCGTGCTGTGCGGCCAGACGGGCGAGAGCGGTCACCTGGGCGCGCAGCTCGCCGATCAGCCGTTCGAGCGCATCGCGTAGCGACAGCATGAGAGCGGTATCGAGGACGTCCTGGCTGGTGAGCCCGCGGTGAAGCCAGGCGGCGGCGGGCTGCGGAGCCCGCGACCGGAGCAGGCCGACGAGCGGGACGACGGGGTTGCCGCTGCCCTCGGCTGCCGCCGCGATGTGCGGCAGGTCGTCGACGGTGACGAGCGGGGCGAGGTCGGTGGCGGCGGCGGACGGCGCGAGCCCGGAGGCCATGAGAGCGTCCAGCCACGCGGACTCCACCCTGACCATGGCGGCGAGCAACGCTTTAGCACTCATCAGGTCGCCGGCGCGCTCGTCGCCGGGCCAGAACAGGTCGGTCATGGCGTTCAGTGTGCTGCCCCGTGGCCTGGGAAAGTCAGGAAGACGGTCTCGTCCCGGCCCTGCAGACGGATGTCAAAGGCATGGCCCTGCGCATCGGCCTCCGCGACCAGCGTGGCGCGACGGTCCGGGTTGAGGCTGTTGAGAAGGGGGTCTACGGCGAGAGCAGCCTCGTCCTCCGGCAGGTACGCGCGGGTGAAGAGCCGGTCGAGTAGGCCACGCGCGAACACCGTGAGTGCGAAGAACGGCGCGCCCCCTTCGACCGCGCCGGGCGCGATCGTCGAGAACGAGTAGTGGCCGGCGTTGTCAGTTGATGCCCGGCCCCAGCCCGTGAACGTCCAGCCGTCGCGGCGCAACGAGCCCGGCTGCTGGACGATCGCGCCGGACGCGTCCGCCTGCCAGAGCTCGATTAGCGCGTCGGGGACCGGTGCCCCGGAACCGTCGAGCACGCGGCCGTGGAACCGGATTGCACCCGGGCTGCTCGCAGGCACCAGTTCGGAGTCGCCGTCGTAGGGGAGTGCGTAGTGGAAGAACGGGCCGACGGTCTGGCCGGGCGTGGGGTGCAGGCGGCTGGTCATGAGTGGTCCTCTTTGTTCTCGGTCCAGGTGCGGTGGGCGCCGGTGAGCACGATGTCCCACCGGTAGCCGGTCGACCACTCGGGTCGCGTCAGGTCGTGGCCGTAGCGGGCGACGAGGCGGTCACGGGAGCCCTGGTCGGTGATCGACTGGTAGATCGGGTCCAGCGCGAGCAGGGGATCGCCAGGGAAGTACATCTGCGTGACGATGCGCTGCGTGAACTCGGTGCCAAAGAGGGAGAAGTGCACGTGGGCGGGACGCCAGGCGTTACGGTGGTTCCGCCATGGGTATGGACCCGGTTTAATGGTTTGGAACGAGTATCCGCCATTCTCGTCGGTCAGGCACCGCCCGGCTCCGGTGAAGTTGGGGTCGAGGGGAGCCGGGTGCTGATCACGTTGGTGGATGTAGCGCCCTCCGGCGTTGGCCTGCCAGATCTCGATCAGCTGACCCGCGACCGGACGTCCATCGCCGTCGACGACTCGGCCGGAGATCGTGATGCGCTCGCCGATCGGCTCGCCCGAGCGCTGAATCGTCAGATCGGCCTCGAGTGGATCGACGTCCCGGTGGCTGAAGCACGGTGACCACAACTCGACGCCTTCCGGATCGACCTGGTGCAGATCCTTGGTCGGATGCCGCAGGAGGCTGCTGCGGTACGGGGAGTAGTCGAGGCAGGGCCGGATAGCGGACGGGTCGGCGCCGGCGGACAGGTCGGCGATCTCGGCGCTGATCTCGGCTTGGGTCGATAGGTCAGGAGTGCTCACCAGCCCGACGGTAGGTGGTCGGGGCGTACGCTTCGAGCTATATCGTTCACTGAGTGAAAGGGGGTGACGATGGCCGGCAACACCTCCGACCCGGGAGCGAGTGTCGCCTCGCGCCTGCTGACCGTTCTCGGCGCCTTCGACGATGAGCACCGGGCGATGACGCTGAGCCAGATAGCGCGTCGGGCGGGTCTACCGCTGCCGACCACTCACCGATTGGTGGCCGAACTGGCCACCTGGGGCGGCTTGGTGCGGCGGCCGACCGGCGAGTACGTGGTGGGTCGTCGGATCTGGGAGCTCGCACTACTGGCGCCGACCCAGACCGGCCTGCGCCAGATCGCCGAGCCGTTCCTCCACGACGTGTACGGCGCGACGCTGGCCACCGTGCACCTCGCGGTGCGCGAGGGCGCCGAGGTGTTGTACCTCGACCGGCTGTCCGGCACGGCGTCCGTCCCGATCGTCAGCACCGTCGGCTCCCGACTGCCGCTGCACTGCACGGCGGTCGGGAAGGTGCTGCTCGCGCACGCGCCCGACGACGTGCTCGCCGAGACGCTCGGGTCATTGACCCGGATGACGCCGTTCACGGTGACCCAGCCCGGGCTCCTGCGCCAGCAGCTGGCCCGGGTGCGGCGCAACGGGTACGCGACAACGGTCGAGGAGATGTCCCTCGGGGCGTGCTCGGTGGCCGTCCCCGTGCTTCGAGACACCGCGATCGTCGCATCCCTCGGACTGGTGGTTCCCCGCTTGACGAGGGACAGGACCCGCCTCGCTGGAGTCCTCCAGGCCGCGGCGTTCGGTATCGGCCGGGAACTGGCGTCAGGCGGGTGATGGGAAGGAGATCTGACGCGGGCTAGAGGGACACAGGGGCCGACGCTGACCCATCTAGACCGATGTCCGGCGAAGTCGTACTTGAGGCATGAGAATCCAAGAAATCCGAACCCGACGAAATCCGGGACACACCAATGTCTCCATCAATCCCGTGGGCCGCTCCCTCCATCGGGGAACTCATCGCTCATCTCCGAGTGTCCACCCGAACGGGAACAGTCCAGTGATTCAGCCTCGGTGACTTTGATGTGTCAGGCCGCTTCGGGTAGATCCTTTGAGGCGGTGGTTTGTGGTTCGGTCCAGGCCTGGGCTGGGCGCGGTAGCTACTGCTGGATCGTGGTATGAGAATTCAGAAAATCGAACCCCACGGAATCCGGGGCACACCAATGTGCCCATCAAACCCGGGGCACTTCAGAAGCGGTATTGCTCGCACCACAGCCTTGACCTAGAAGGGCAGGAATGCCAGCCATGAACTTTTTACCGCCCTGCCCACGGGTGCGTAAGCGCAGCGTGCCGGAGATGGATGCGGCATCGGAAGCCCCGATGGCAGGTCACAGCGCGTGAGACATCCGGGCCGTGGATTCGCCGCTTTGGCTGTGGCCGTACTGGTGACTGTCTTAACAAACATGCCGGTGTTTCTCCTTGGGGCGCTGGCCACGGAGATCACCGCAACAATCCGCGTCCCGGCCTACGGGATCGGCCTGGCGGTAGGGGCCTACTGGGCTGCGGCCGCCCTCACCTCCGCGTGCACCGGTGTGATTGGTCGTGTGCTCAGCGAGAAAGGCATGGGCATCGCCGCCTTGCTGCTGGCGGTCGTGAGCCTGACCGGCAGCGCGTCCTGGATCTCTGCGTGGCCGTGGCTAATTGTATGGGCATCCCTGGGGGGACTCGGGAACGGTCTCGGGCACCCTTCCTCCAACCACTTGCTCGTCACGCACATCCCAGCCGCCTCGCGCGGGCTGGCCTTCGGGGTGAAACAGGCCGCGGTCCCTGTGACGGGGTTGGTCGCCGGCGTTTCGATCCCGTTGGTTGCGTTGACTCTGGGATGGTCCATGGCCTTCCTGCTGATGGCTGTACTGGGCATGCTCGTACTGGTCCCCGTGGCCCGGACCCGGACCATGCCGGTCGTTATGGGTACGACCCGGCCGGCGGGGCAATGGGATACACAGTTGCGTTCGGCGTT
>NZ_JAALEA010000138.1 GCF_014145145.1 Dietzia cercidiphylli | reverse complement strand
GACTTCGCCGCCGCCCGGGGTACCGGCCCCGACGCGCCCTGGCACGTGCGCGAACTCCCGGTGCCGCTCGCCGCCGCCCGCCCGGGCGATGAGCGTCTCCCCACCCCGATCCCCGCGCTGCCGTACGGACCGGTCCCCGGCTCCTCGGGAAGGATCGAGCATGTCGGGGCCGGGGACGGTGTCCTCACCCGCGCCGTGATCGATCGCCTCACCGGCGACGACGTCACCGAGCTCATCGTCACCCCGTGGCGCGGCGTGCTCACCGTGCGCACGTAGACTCGCCGCTGTCCCACGGCGAGGAACCCGGTGCGAGTCCGGGGCGGTTCCGCCACTGTGAGGCCCGCTCGACGGGCCGCCAAGCCAGATACTGGCCGAGGGATCGACGCGCTCCCTGACGCGTCGCCTGAGACTTCTGACCGGGGCGAGAACCCCGAGGAGGACCCATGCCTGCTGTCCCCAGGCCGCCACGCCGCTACGACTACGTCGACGACGGGCCCGCGATCTACGTCGACTCGTTCGCGACCATCCGGCGCGAGACCGACCTGTCGGGCGTCCCGCGGGACGCCGAGCGGCTCGCCGTCCGGATGGTGCACGGCACCGGGCAGACCGACCTCGTGGACGACCTGCAGGTGCATCCGGGACTGGTGGGGGCCGCGCGCTCCGCGCTCGAGGCCGGGGCGCCGATCCTCTGCGACGCCCACATGGTGGCCTCCGGCATCACCAGGTCCCGGCTCCCCCGGAACAACGACGTGGTGTGCCTGCTGTCCGATCCCCGCGTGCCCGAGCTGGCCCGGCAGATGGGCACCACCCGCTCCGCCGCCGCCCTCTCCCTGTGGGGTGAGCGTCTCGACGGCGCCGTGGTGGCGATCGGCAACGCCCCCACCGCGCTGTTCCACCTGCTCGAAATGCTGCTGGACGGCGCCCCCCACCCGGCGGCGATCGTCGGGTGCCCGGTGGGCTTCATCGGTGCCGCCGAGTCCAAGGCCGCGCTGGCCTGCCTGGCGGACGACCACGGGATCGACGTCCCCTTCGTCACCGTCCACGGGCGACGCGGCGGGTCCGCGATGACGGTCTCCGCCGTCAACGCCCTCGCGCAGGTGGCCGAGTGAGCGCCGGTCCGGCGGGCACGACCGGCGAGGCGGGGCGACTGTCCGGGATCGGCGTGGGTCCCGGGGACCCCGAGCTGATCACCCTCAAGGCCGCCCGACTGATCGGCGACGCCGACGTGGTGGCCTATCACGCCGGGCGGGGCAAGGAGTCCAATGCCAGGCGGATCGCCGCAGGTCTGATCCCTGCCGGTGCGATCGAGGAGGTGCTGGAATACCCCGTGACCACGGGCGTCACCGATCACCCCGGCGGGTATGCGGGGGCGATCGCGGACTTCTACGATCGCAGCGCGCAACGCCTGGCCGACCATCTCGCGGCCGGGCGGGACGTGGTCCTGCTGGCCGAGGGGGACCCGCTGTTCTACGGCTCCTTCATGTACATGCACGACAAGCTCGCCGATCGGTTCGTCACCGAGATCGTGCCCGGCATCCCGGCGTTCGCCGCCGCGACCGCCGCCGCGGCCACCCCCCTGGTCCGCCAGACGGACGTGCTCACCGTGCTGCCCGGGACCCTGCCCGAGCCCGAGCTGGCCCGCCGCCTCGCGGACACCGACGGGGCGATCATCATGAAGCTCGGACGCAACTTCCCGGCGGTGCGCCGCGCATTGGAGGCCGCCGGACGACTCGAGGGAGCGGTCTACGTCGAACGCGCCTCGACCGACGCCGAGGTGCACCACCCGGTGCGGGACGTCGATCCGGCGACCGTGCCGTACTTCTCGCTCATCGTGGTCCCGGGTGACTCCCAGCAGGTCGACCCGTTCGGGCGGCGCCCCTCGCCACTGGGTGAGGGGACCGTGCGCGACGTCGCCCCGGACGGGGAGCTGCACGTGGTCGGACTGGGACCGGGCCCGGACCACTGGCTCACCGCCGAGGCCCAGCGCGTGCTCGCCGACGTCGACCACGTGGTCGGGTACGCGCCCTACGTCGACCGCGTCCCCCAGCGCGCCGGGCTCACCCGGCACTGCTCGGGCAACACCGTCGAGGTAGACCGGGCCAGGCTCGCCCTGGACCTCGCGCGCTCCGGCGAACGCGTGGCGGTGGTCTCCGGGGGCGACGCGGGCGTGTTCGGCATGGCCGCAGCGGTCTTCGAGGCCGCCGAGGACCCGCTGTACTCCCGCATCGACGTGCGGGTCGCGCCCGGGGTGTCCGCCGTCCAGGCGGTCGCCGCCCGGGCCGGGGCCCCGATCGGCGCGGACTTCGCCGTGATGAGCCTGTCCGACCGGCTCAAGCCCTGGGAGGTCATCTCCCGTCGTCTCGACGCGATAGCCGCCGCGGACCTGGTCCTGGCGGTCTACAACCCCGCCTCGCGCTCGCGCACCCGCCAGGTCGCCGCCGCCCGCGACGTCCTCCTCCGGCATCGCGACCCGGCCACCCCGGTGGTGGTGGGCCGCGACGTGGGCCGGGCCGAGGAGTCCCTGACCATCACCACTCTCGCCGAGCTCGACTGCGACTCGGTGGACATGAAGTGCCTGCTCATCGTGGGCGCGTCCGGGACCCGCGTCACCGAGTCGGGGCGGGTGTGGAGTCCGCGGTTCGTGCGGTCATGACCGCCGCTCCACGGGGTGAGAGAAACGACGACGACGACGGCGACGAAGGCGGAGGCGGAATCGGAGCTCCCGACCGCGACGCGCTGTGGCGGATCCTCGCCACCCGCCGCGACCACCGGCACTTCCACCCCACCCCGGTGCCGCGCGAGACCATCGATCGACTCCTCGAGGTCTTCGCGGTGGCCCCGAGTGTCGGGCTGAGCCAGCCCTGGCACGTCACCGTGATCGAGGACCGCGGCGTGCGCGAGGCCGTCCACGAGGGATTCCGCACCGTGCGCCGCGCGGAATCCGAGCGATTCGACGGCCGGCGACGCGCGCTCTACGACTCCCTGCGCCTCGAGGGCATCCTCCAGGCACCGGTCGGGCTGGTCGTCAGCCACAGGCCGCCCGCCGGGCCGGTCCTGGGGACCACGAGCGTCCCGGCGGCCACCGAGTACAGCGTGGTCGCCGCCATCACCCTGCTGTGGCTGGCCGTGACGGCCGAGGGCCTGGGCATGGGCTGGGTGAGCCTCGTCGACCCCGACCACCTCTCCGACAGCGTGCCCGTGCCCGACGGGGCCCGGCCCCTGGCGTACCTGTGTCTGGGACACCCCGCCCTCGAGCTGGACGAGCCGTTGTTGCAGACCGTCGGGTGGGGACGCAGGTCGCCGCTGTCGGTCGACTGGGTGTAGATCCGGGGCCGCGTGAGAACGCGGTTGCGGACCGAGTCGCTCAGAATCCGTACCTGACCGCCCGCGCGGCAGTGTGCGACCTCGGTCGCGGGCCCGTTCGGCAACGTACTCAAGCTGCGACCACCGTTGCCCTTCACCCGCTCGGACATCCCGTGGGCCGCGGACGCCCTCGACCAGTCACTCCGGGTCCTCACTGCGAGGAGGTGAACCCCTGAACCTCGACCGGTGTCGTCCTGGTGGTGGTCGATCCGTCTCCCAGCTGCCCGTTCCAGTCATGTGGTGATCAGTGGGCCGGGTCGCCGGCGGCGTCACATCCGGGGTACAGCGTGGCCGGATTGTCGGACTGAGTCACGACCCCGTCACTCGCCGAAGGCCTGCCGTAGTGCATCGCACTGCGCCCGGAAGAAGTCCTTACTGACCCCGGCGCGGGTGACGACCAGGTCGAAACCGTGGAACGCGCCCGGAACCGGGAGGAACTCGCAGGGCACTCCGGCTCGCTCCAGACGATCCGCGTACGCCTTGTCCTCCTCGAAGAACAGATCCACCGTGCCGACGCCGATCCACGCCGGAGCGACCCCGGCCAGATCAGGGTGGCGGGCCGGAGAGGCCGTGGACGGGTCGGCCCCGCCCAGGTAGCTCGTCCAGCCGAACCGATTCGATCGTGCGTCCCACAGTCGGTGTCGCCGGTCGCGGGTGTCGGTCCGGTCGTCCACCATCGGGTACGCGAGCAGTTGCAGCACCGGGGCGACGGGGCCCTCATCCCGGGCCCGGATCGCGAGCGCGGCTGCGAGCCCACCGCCGGCGCTCGCGCCGCCGACGGCGATCCGGCGGGTGTCGATACCGGGTTGAGCGGCCAGCCATCCGAGTGCCGCGTGACAGTCGTCGAGCGCCGCCGGGAATGGGTGTCGCGGCGCCAGTCGATAGTCGACCGACACGACGGTCGCACCGGTGCTCCGCGCCAGAGCCCGGCAGAGCACGTCATCCTGCGCCGCAGAACCGACGACGTATCCACCGCCGTGGATCCATACAAGGCCTGCCGAGGATGACGACTGATCACCTGGGGCACGGAAGACCCGCACCGTCGCGCCCGAGTCGAGTTCGTGGGTCTCCGTTCCCCGTAGTCCTGGCAGCAGTGTCCCGATCTTCTGCACCGCCGGCAGGGTCCGCGGTCCCACGAGGCGCGGGGGCAGCACCACTGACGCGAGGCGGAGATCGGGGTGATACCGGCGGCGATCGCGGATGCGATCGAGAAACGGGATGCGCATGGTCGTCCTCTGTGGGGAGAGATCCCCGTGGGGTCGTGGAAGTCGGATCGGCGGTCGGGCGCAGTGCCCAACGAGCCATGAGCGATCGTAGCCACTACCGGTGTCGAGAACGTGTCACTTCCGGCCTCAGGTCAGTGCGAACTGATCAGCCGTGCCGTCTCGTTCTGGACGAGCAACGCCTGATCATCGTTCACCAGTGTCAGCGGGTAGGTGCTCCCGTAGGTCTCCACGAGCCGTGCGACGAGTTCGGGCGGGTAGGGCGGGAGCGCGCCGTCCGCGTGGGGGATCACCACGGTGTCGACCAGACCGAGTCCGGCGTGGTCGGTGAGTTCGGGGGCGGCGGAGGGGTCGTCCATCAGGCTGACCGGTTCGATGCTGGGTCCGGTGATGACCGACCCCGCACTCGACCCGATGTAGGGCAGCCCCGCCCGTACCCGCTCGACGAGGACCGCATCCGCACCCCGTCGGCGCAGTGCCGCCATGAGCACGAAGGTGTTGCCGCCGGCGGCGTACAGGGCGTCGACCCCGTCGAGGAGGCCGGCGAACTCGCCCGCGTCGTCGATGCCGGCAACGGTGATGTCGGTCAGCACGTACCCCAGGTCCGAGAGCTGCGCACGCTCCGCGGCGACGAACCCGGCTCCCGCGTAGGGGCTCGCGGCGTCGTTCAGGTACCCGATGCGCACAGCGGGTGCGGGCCGGTTGACGTGCTCGGCGAGGAAGTCGGGGACGGCGCCCACGCCGAGGGACTGCAGGAGCAGGTTCATGACGCCACTCTACGAGGGAAGGCGCGCGCCACGAGGTGCGCAGCCCACATCGGCCCGGCCAGCCCCCGGACTCCGACGGTCGCCCAATTTCTCATCCCTTGACGCCCACGTAACAGCGGCGCAACGCAGCGCCGTTTGACTAATTCCGTTCGAGTGATCGATTTAGAGGAGTTCCATGGAACCCGCCCTGCGCCCCGCTCCCGCGGTCTACCGGCGTCGCCTGTTCCACTCCCGCGACGCCACCCCCGACCAGTGCTCCGACGTCGTCTGGATCCAGGGGAACCGACTGTTCTGCGACGCGAGGTTCTCCACCGACGACTCGGGCGCGAGGGACTTCCACATGGGTTTCGCTGGCCGACTCCAGTGCACGGACGCCGCCATCGGCGAATTCGAGTGGGTCCATGCCATCGCCGCCGGAGAGGCCTTCGGGTCCGCCGATATCGGGCAACTCTTCGACGTGCCGGGGTGGGGACTGCTGGAGGTGGGCCGACAGCTCGACTACGTCGAGCTGTGGGAGCAGCGCCCCGACGAGCCCGGACCGGTGTGGGAGGCCAGGGGGGTCGATGACCACGGCACCGAGGCGCTGGTCGTCTGCGTCGGCGACAGCTTCGGTCTCGCGCTGGGCGCTGATCCCGCGGGGGGCCGGCCGTCGTCGGTGCACATCGGTTCACGGACCGCTCAGGGCTGGCTCGCGCGGTACTCGTCGTGGTCGGGGCCCGAGCCTCCCCTCTTCTCCCTGTCCCCTCACTCCGACGGCCGCTTCGTCATCTCCTGGCGGGCCGGCGAGCACTCCGGTCCACCCGTGTCCTTCGACCCGATCCACCCGACCCGCGCGACCCGCCCGACCCACTCAGGAGCCGAGAATGACTGACCCCCACCGACCCAGCGTCGACTTCGAGTCGATCCCGGTCATCGATGTGTCCACGCTCGCCGATCCCCGCGGGCCCTCAGCGGAGTGCGTCGACCGACTCGGCGAGGCCGCCCGAGGCGTCGGCTTCCTCCTCATCGTCAACCACGGCGTGGCCGATGAGACGTTCCGCGCGATGCACGAGGCCGCACAGCGCTTCTTCGCCCAGCCCGACTCCGTCAAGCGGGAGGTGTACATCGGCAACTCCACCAACCACCGCGGATACGTCCCCATCGGGGAGGAGGTGTTCGCCGGCGCCACCCCGGACCTCAAGGAGGCCTACGACCTGTCCATCGACCTGCCGGCCGACCACCCGGAGTATCTGGCCGGCAACCCCCTGCTCGGGCCGAACCAGTGGCCCGACCTGCCGGGGTTCCGGGAGGCGGTGACGACCTATTACGACGAGGTGTTCGCACTCGGGTCGCGGCTCCTCGCGGCGTTCGCCCGGTACCTCGACCTCGACCCCGCCACGTTCCTCGGATCGGTGACCCAGCCGCCCTCGCAGCTGCGGCTGATCCATTACCCGTACAACCCCGACGCCGAGGACCGCCCCGGGATCGGAGCGCACACCGACTACGAGGCGTTGACACTGCTCAAGCCCACCGCTCCCGGGCTGGAGGTGATGAACGGCCGGGGAGAGTGGATCGAGGTCCCGTACCGCGAGGACGCGATCGTCGTGAACATCGGGGACCTGCTGGAGGTGTGGACCAACGGCGCGTTCGTCGCCACGTCCCACCGGGTCAGGAAGATCTCGAGGGAACGGTATTCGTACCCGCTGTTCTTCACCGTCGACTACGACACGATGGTCGCTCCCCTGACGTTCCCCGGTTCGAACGACTCCACCTACGAGCCGCTGCACGCCGGCGAGCACCTGTTCGCCCAGACCGCGCAGAGTTTCGCCTACCTGAGGCGACGGATCGCGGACGGTGATCTCGCACTCCCGGAGGGCGCGCGTCCCCTGTACTCGCTGGGTCGCGAGACCTCCCTGGTGGGTGAGTCGCGATGATCAGTGTCGCTATCGGAGCAACTGTCGTTCTACTCGTCATCCTGGGTCTGATGTCCTCCACCAGGGTGAGAGGACAGAACCGCAACTTCGCGGTCGCGGGGCGGACGCTGACCGTGCCCCTCGTCGCCGTCCTCCTGATGTCCCAGGTCGTCGACTCCAATGCAACCGTCGGCGCGGCGGACCTCGCGGGCGGATTCGGATTCTGGGCGGGTGCCGCACTGCCGCTGGGTCTTGCCGCATCCTTCCTGCTGATGGGGCTTTTCGTTGCCGAGAAGGTGCGGGAGCGGGAGCTGTACTCGCTGCCCGAATACTTCCGGCAGACGTTCGGACGGACCGGGGAGATCCTGACGGCCGTCCTGACGGTGACCAGCTTCGGAATCCTCATGGCGGGCAACCTCGTCGCGCTGGGTCACATGATGGACCACTTCATCGGAGTGCCCTACTGGGCGGCGATCGTGTTCGTCACCCTGGCGATACTCGCCTACACGATGGTCGGCGGGATGTTCGCGTCGGTGTATACGGGCCTGTTCCTCATGGGTGTCATGGCGGTCGGGTTCGTCGGGCTGACAGCCTGGATGTTCATGGGCCCCGGATACGCGGCGCCGGAGGGGCTCGGCATCTCGGATCTCGAGCAGTTGACGGCACCCGCCGCGGGTGCGGCCATCAACTGGGCGACGTTCTTCGCCCTGGGCTTCGGCAACCTGGTGGCCATCGACCTCATCCAGCGCGTGTCCTCCGCGAAGACGGCCCGGGGGGCCAGGTCGGCGAGCCTGATCGCCGCCGCCGGAACCGTGGTCCTGTGCGTCCCGCTGGCCGCGGTCGCCGTGGCCGGGGCGGGGTTGCTCGGGGACAGCGACTCCGAGTCGCCGATCCTCTTCCAGCTCCTCACCGATCAGGTGCCCGTTCCGATCGCGATGCTGGTCATCGCTGCCCTGCTGGCCGCCTCGCTCACCACGGTCAGCGGAATCCTCCTCGCGACATCGTCCATCGTGGTCGGAACCGTCATCGACACGCGGAAGCTGCGCCTGAACGTGCTCCAGGCTTCTCGTTGGTCGATGGTCCCCGTCGCCGTCATCGGCGTGATCGTGGCACTCCGGGTGAACCACACCGGGATCCTCCTGACCCTGACCTTCGACCTGCTGTGCGCCAGTATCGTGGCGCCGTTCGTCCTGTCGCTGTGGACACGGTTAGTCAGCACGAGGGCACTGGTGATCTCCGCCGCGCTGGGACTGGGGGTCCGGCTCGGGTTCTTCGTCCTCACACCGACGATCTACGGCGTGGAGAACACCCTGCTGTACATCCCGAACGAGGTGGTCACCACGAGCGTCGACGGCTGGACCACGTTCCTCGCCGCGGCCGTGTCACTCGTGGTCTACGTGGCGGTGGCCGCCGCCGACACCCGGGCCGACACGCGGAAGGCCACGCCGGCACCCGCGGTCGACGAGTCGGTACCGGACCGGGGAGTCGAGGTCCCCGCGAGGGCCTAGCCTCGCCCGAGGGCGTCCGTCGCGAGCGGCGTCACCCGACAGACCCCGGGCCCGGGGAGTCGGGATCTCCGAGAATCTCGAGTCCCCGGGCCCGCGTCTCGTCGGTAAGGAGCTCGGGGACCCGTGCCAGCGTCAGCGTCGCATCGGCGACCCGGGCCGGGGTGTCGTCCGGGATCGGCGACCGTGTCCGGCGCCGGTAGGTGATGACGTTCTCCACCAGGCCGACGAGCATCGCCACGTCGACGTCAGTGGCGGCTTCGCCCGTGGTGCGTTCGAGCAGGACCCGGTAGGCCTCGTGCAGTGAATCCCGGACCTCGTGGAACTCGCTGAACTGGTCGCCGTCGAGCTCCGGATCGAAGTACAGAACCCCCAGGTTCTGCGGGTCCTCGTGCAGCAACCCCGCATCCGCGTACGCCAGCGCCCACAACAGGACGTGCCCCGGGGCGTCTGTGGTCAACAGCCAGTCGGCGATCCGATGGGACGGGAGCACTGTGCCGAGCACCAGCCGGAGCAGAATCTCGTCCTTCGACCCGAACCAGTGATAGACGCTGGCCTGCTGCAACCCCGCACCCTCCGCGATGGCCCGGGTGCTGGTCCGGCCGAAGCCTCTGGTGACGAACAGCTCGCCCGCGGCGTGCAGGATGTCCTGCTCGCTGCCGAGTCCGGTCGGCGACCCGGGGTTGCGGCGCGGCCGGCCACGAGTCTTGGTCACCTCGCAGAGGCTATCAACGCCCGGCCGGGGCACACTCCTCTGGTCGTCGACGACAGAGCGCGCGCGGTGGCCCACGAATCTCGGCTGACGGGGGTGACCGCGGGATCCACCGTGCAGCGGAAGATATGTCCGATACCCCACAGAGGTCGCTCGGGCGCAGGTTCCGCACCCCGGACTGGCGACGACGCCGTTCGCAATCAGCGAACTGGGAACTACCCGCGGGCGGCCACTGCTTGCTTGGCGGCCTCGACCAAATGATCCGCCGCGCGGCTCATCTTCTTCAACTCCCCATCGGTCAGGTCCTGATGCGTGTAGGCAGCCTTGTTCTTCAGGTTGAGCAGGGTGTTCAAGTGCCGTTCAGATCCGCTGTCGGCCTTCTTCAGCAGGGCGACCGCCTCGCTGTGGTTGCCGGTGTTGGAATGCACGCCGAGGCGCACGCAGCAGATGACATCCGAGGCGGCAATGCCCGCGTTGACGTACAGGTCCCCGGCGGCGTTGGGCATCTCTTCCCCGAGATGAACCGCGGCGTCGAGAAACTCGGATGCCTTGGACATGCGCCCCGCGGCGACTACCGCATCGCAGTTCCGCTGCCCCGCCATCACGACCTCCTTGCCGAGCGCAGCTGCGAGACGAACCAGGCCCGTTTCCCCGCGACGGTCAGGCCCTGCTTCGACACGTCATCGAGGAGGGGCTCACTTGCGTCGGCCGCAGCGCGGAACTCGTCTTCGGCGAACTCGACGATCCGGCCGTCATTGCCGGTCCACGCGGTAACTAGCCGGGCGAGTTCAGTCACCCGCTGCTCCCAGACGCCGTTCTCGTTGTCGATCGCGCGCACCAGGAACAAGTCGATGTCGCTCCCCAGCGTCATGTGCCCCGTCGCCGCCGACCCGAACACCGCGCCGTACCGCAGTGCCGTCCCCCACTCGCCCAGGTGCTGTTCGAGTCGGCTCAGGAAAGTGGCGTTCAGCCGTGACAGCTCCATGATCGGCCCGGTCGCGAGGTGCTCGGCGTTGAGGCGGTAGGTGTGGGTCCGGCCTACTTCGTCGTGCAGCACCACGCCCTGGGCAGTGAGACGGTTGAGGACCTTGCGGATGCCCTCCCCTGACGCGGTGGAGAGGATTCGCTGGACCTGGCTGACCGTGAACGTGACGTCCGCGCTCGCCAAGACCGCCAGCACGTCGCCGTCCAGGGTCGGCGTCACCGTGGCGAACGGCTTGTTCAGCTGCATAGTCCGCACCCTTTCTCCAACTAAAGTTAGAGTATCACAACTATAGTTGGAGGACCCGGATAGGGTCGTGGTGGTTGGTGTCGTCGAACCCGATCGGGGAACTCAGTGTTCGTCACAGACACCCCTACCGACCTGTGCCGTGCCGTCAGCCCGAGACCACCTGCCGACGCCTGAACCCCGCCAGACCCGCGGCCACGAGCGCGCCGGCCATCACGGCGACCAGCAGGAACGGCGACGGAGCGAACTCCTCCACCGGGACGGCGGCGAGATGGTGCAGTGGCGAGAGCGACCGCAGCCACCCGGGGAAGTCCAGCAGGTCGGCGAAGTTGGCCACCAGGAACATCAGCGCGACCAGCGCCCAGCCGACGGGCGCCGTCAACCGGGGCGCCCACCCGTAGAGCACCGCGCAGACCCCCAGTACCAACAGGACCGCCGGGGTAGCGCCGAGGTGCGAGCCGATCACCCCACCGACGAGCGAGGTGTCTCCGGTGACCACGGCGGCGGCGAGCGCCGTGCAGATCCCGGTGACCGCCAGGATGAGCACCGCGCCACAGGCCACCACGGCGAGGTGGGCGCCCACCCACGAGATCCGGCTGACGGGCGT